>NZ_CAWPQZ010000016.1:0-78343 GCF_963889785.1 Vibrio sp. S12_S33
AAATGTTACCGCTCGACTTGCATGTGTTAGGCCTGCCGCCAGCGTTCAATCTGAGCCATGATCAAACTCTTCAATTAAAGTTTTGTTGGTCCTAAGACCGGCTCAATGAATACTGACTTCAAAACTGCTCTTACTCGAAAGTAAAAGTAATTTTAAAGCTATTGTTGTTCCAACAGAACAACAATGAATTGACTGTGCCAAAATCAAGTAAACTTGATTCTGATTGGTCACTCAGTTCATTGATAAATCTTTTTCGATTATCATCAACGAGTGCCCACACAGATTGATAGGTTTATATTGTTAAAGAGCGTTCTTCGTTTGGTTGCCGTAGCTCCCTTGGAAGAGGCGGCCATTCTAGCGAGATAATTTTTTGTGTCAAACACTTTTTTAAATTATTTCGTCTTACCGATTTGGCCTACTGATTGACTGGCTAGTGGGCTTGAACCCTTACTGGCTGTGCCGTGTCAGTGAGGCGGCATTATAGAGATCGCCATCACATTGGCAACCCCTTTTTGCGTTTTTTTTTGATTTTTTGTTTGTTGGTGTATTTTTTATTCAAATAGGTTGTTTTTACCACTATTTCTGTTTCATTTACCCATCTCATCACTATAAAAGGAAACAACTATGTCATCGATTCGCAGTTATAAAGGTATCTCTCCAAAAATTGAACGCAAGGTTTATATAGATAGCAGTTCAGTACTTGTGGGCGATATTGTACTAGAGGAAGATGTCAGTATATGGCCATTAGTGGCTGCCAGAGGTGATGTTAACCATATCTACATTGGTAAGCGCTCCAATATTCAAGATGGTAGCGTTTTACATGTTACGCATAAAAACAAAGAGAACCCGAACGGTTATCCATTACTGATTGGTGAGGATGTGACTATCGGACATAAGGTGATGCTTCACGGTTGTACAATTCATGATCGCGTTTTAATTGGTATGGGGGCGATAGTATTAGATGGTGTGATCGTGGAATCAGACGTTATGGTTGGGGCTGGCAGTTTAGTACCACCTAATAAGGTACTTGAAAGTGGCTACCTCTATGTTGGGTCTCCAGTGAAACAAGCGCGCCCATTAACTGATAAAGAACGCGCTTTTTTACTTAAATCTTCCGCAAACTATGTGCAAAACAAGAATGACTATCTAACAAGTGTCAAAACAGTGGAATAGCCTACTCGCTAATTTCAACCTGGCCTTGCACATTAAACTCTTCATCTTCTATTAATGTTTCCGCTAGCTCTTCCAGATCAAAACGCCATTGTGCGAAGACTTGAAGAGCTTGTTGGCTATTCTCTATTGCTTCACCAGAAATTTTGCTCAAAACAGAAATAGAAACAACACACTCGATCAGCGCTCCCACATGTTGTGCAGGAAACACCACACTTTGACTTGCTTGATGCCAATATTGCATATCTGGAAATAAAATGGCTTGGTTCATTATTGTCCTTCTAAGTTTTTTCTAAGTTCTCTCAAGATCTGTCTAGAGCCAGGTCTTAAGCCACGCCATAACATAAAGCTTTCCGCCGCCTGTCCAACCAACATACCCAAGCCGTCATAGACATGAGCACAACCGTTGTTATGCGCCCACTGATTAAAACTCGTTAGCCCCTTACCATACATCATGTCATAAGCAACTGTATTATCACCAAATATTTTGACGGAAATATCAGGACACTCACCATTTAAACTCGCTGATGTCGAGTTAATCACAACATCAAATGACTGATCAATCTGATCCATTGGGATAGCATCGATATCACCAAAATCTTGGAAAACATCTGCAAGTTGCTGCGCCTTAATAAAAGTTCGATTAGTGATGACCAGTTTCTTTGGCTGTTGGTCTAGGAGATCTTTAATCACACCTCGAGCAGCTCCACCTGCGCCCATTAATAAAATGGTTGCTTCTTTTATTTGCACTTGGTGTTGCAACAAATCCTGAACTAATCCTGCGCCATCGGTGGTATCGCCAATGATCTCACCATCATCCAGTTTCTTTAACGTATTCACGGCACCAGCTAGTTTCGCACGTTCAGTCAAGCGATCCGCAAACTGATAAGCATCTTCTTTGAATGGCGCAGTCACATTGCAGCCTCGGCCACCATTAGTAAAAAAAGTATCAGCCGCATTCCTAAAACCATCAACAGGAGCAAGCAATGCCTGATATTTCATTTCCTGATTGGTTTGACGAGCGAAAAGCGTATGGATAAAAGGAGATTTACTATGTCCAATTGGGTTACCAAATACTGCATATTGATCAATGTGATGAGCCATATCCCTGCCTACCTAAAATCAAAAAGGATCACTGTTGTGACCCTACCATTGGAATACGCTTTTTGTCACCACTCTCTTGGGACTAAAAACTGTTTTAATTTTGCTTCTGCGCTATTTTCATCAGGTTGATAGCTATATTCCCAACGAGCCAAAGGAGGCATCGACATTAAAATTGATTCGGTCCGGCCACCACTTTGTAAACCAAACAATGTTCCGCGGTCATACACTAAGTTGAATTCAACATAACGTCCACGGCGGTAAAGTTGAAATTGACGCTCTCTTTCACCATATTCCATCTCTTTACGGCGTTCAATGATCGGTAAATAAGCATCGGTATATCCTTGACCTACCGCCTGCATATAAGCAAAGCATCGCTCAAAACCCCAAGCGTTTAAATCATCGAAAAACAAACCACCAATACCGCGTGTTTCATTGCGGTGCGGAAGAAAGAAATACTTATCACACCATGCCTTATGCTCGGCATAAACGCTCTCACCAAATGGAGTACACAACTGTTTCGCAGTGTCATGCCATGACTGGGCATCTTCTTCGAAGGGATAGAATGGCGTAAGGTCAAACCCACCGCCAAACCACCAGATAGGCGCTTCACCTTCTTTTTCTGCTATAAAAAATCGCACGTTTGCGTGTGAAGTCGGTATATAAGGGTTATTAGGATGCATCACTAATGAAACACCCATTGCTTCAAATTTTCGACCCGCTAATTCAGGACGATGAGCCGTAGCCGATGCTGGCATTTCTTTGCCTGCAACATGGGAAAAATTAACACCACCTTGTTCAAAGACATGACCATTTCGCATCACACGAGTTCGACCACCGCCACCTAGTCGCTCTCCCGGCTCGCGATGCCACGCATCTTCCTCAAACAGGGCTTGCCCATCGGCTTGCTCTAATTGCAAACAAATGGAATCTTGCAGCTCAAGCAAAAATTGCTTCACTGCTTGTTTATCAATGGTTGGCATCGCTTACTTCCTTGGCAGGGTTAGCCCTGTCTTAATACTTGTGATGTTTTTGCGTCACGAATCTCACTTGGTTTATTTCGACCGCCAGTCTCACCGTCTAAAATCGCCACCAGTCGTTCACCTAATTGCAATTCGACTTCTTGCGTGGTCATGCAAGGGGGAAGACCCGTCAAATTCGCGCTGGTAGAGGTTAACGGTTTTCCATAAGCATTACACAGCTTTTGAACCAAAGGATGATCCGTCACACGTACAGCAATTGAATCAAATTGGCCACTCACCCATTCCGACACTTTATCGCTGGTTGGCATAATCCAAGTCACAGGCCCAGGCCAAGTAGCATGGACACGTTCAAGCTGCTCTTTGGTCAACTGGCTTTCATCAATATAAGGCAGCAATTGCTCATAAGATGCGGCAATTAAAATTAAGCCTTTATCCACTGGGCGCTGCTTCAACGTTAACAATTTTTGAATGGCATCAGGGTTATCTGGGTCACACCCCACCCCAAACACGCCCTCGGTTGGGTAGGCGATAACTTCACCATCACGCAATGCTTGCAAGGTATGCTCAAAATTATTCACAAAAACATCCATAAGTTAGATCTGATCTTGAGGCTAAGTGTACAAACTCTGATGGAAACAGGCTAAAGCTATTTGTTGATAAAATGTATCAATCGATAAATTAGGCCGACGCAAACGTTTTCCTAAAGAAAAAATACTCGTATAATGCGCGCAAATCACCTGATCACCCAATTTTAAGATGTTTGAAGGAGTTTGAGATGAAAGTCGGAATTATCATGGGTTCTAAATCCGATTGGCCAACCATGAAGCTAGCAGCCGAGATGTTGGACCAATTTGGCATCGCTTACGAAACCAAAGTGGTTTCAGCACACCGCACTCCTCAACTTCTGGCCGATTACGCTAGCGGTGCAAAAGATCGCGGTATTAAAGTGATTATCGCTGGAGCTGGCGGTGCGGCGCACCTTCCAGGAATGACAGCGGCTTTTACAAGCCTACCTGTTTTAGGCGTTCCGGTGCAGTCAAAAGCCTTAAAAGGGATGGACTCATTACTCTCTATCGTACAAATGCCAAAAGGCATTGCTGTAGGTACACTAGCGATTGGTGAAGCGGGCGCAGCCAATGCTGGGCTATTAGCAGCACAGATCATTGGAACCAGTGATAAAACGGTAATGACCAAAGTGGAAGCCTTTCGCACCCAACAAACAGAAACGGTCTTAGCTAACCCTAACCCAGCTGAGGACTAATACTATGCACGTTTTAGTATTGGGGGCAGGTCAACTCGCTCGCATGATGGCCTTAGCTGGTGCCCCACTGAATATTCAAATATCCGCTTTTGATGTCGGGAGTGGCAATATCGTACACCCGCTGACTTTGCATGTTATTGGTCACGGGCTAGAGAATGCCATCCAGCAAGCCGATGTAATAACAGCGGAGTTTGAACACATCCCACATGACATTCTCGCTATTTGCGAGCAAAGCGGGAAGTTTTTACCTAGCGTAGAAGCTATCAAAGCTGGTGGCGATCGTCGTCTTGAAAAAACGCTACTGGATGAAGCTCACGTCAAAAATGCCAAATATTTTGTGATTAATTCACGTGAAGATTTCGATGCAGCTATTGCTCACATCGGCCTTCCTATGGTGTTGAAAAGTGCCTTGGGTGGTTACGATGGTAAAGGTCAATGGCGTTTGAAAGGTGCACAACAAGCCGATGAAATTTGGCCTGAAATGCAAGCTTGTATCGACGCAACACCAACTCAAGCTATCGTCGCTGAAGAGTTTGTTCCTTTTGACCGAGAAGTATCGCTGGTTGGCGCACGCGCAAAAGATGGCAGCATTGCCGTTTATCCGCTAGCTGAAAACGTCCATACCGATGGTGTATTAAGCTTATCGACAGCCATTGATGACCTTGAACTACAGCAGCAAGCCCAAGAGATGTTCAGCGCGGTAGCAAAACGATTAGATTATGTTGGGGTTTTAGCGTTAGAGTTTTTTGATGTGCAAGGAGCGTTACTGGTTAATGAGATTGCCCCACGCGTACACAACTCAGGTCACTGGACACAACAAGGCGCTGAAACTTGTCAATTTGAGAACCACTTACGTGCGGTGTGTGGCCTTCCTTTAGGGAGTACAAAACTGGTTCGCCCGACAGTGATGATTAATATTCTAGGCGAAGATACCTTACCTGAAGAAGTGCTCGCAACCGAAGGTTGTCACGTACACTGGTATGGTAAAGAGAAACGTATTGGACGTAAAATGGGACACATCAATGTCAGCGCTGACTACAGTGCAGAGCTGCAACGCACGCTTTGCCATTTAGCAGACGTACTGGATGCAAATGCATTTCCTGCCGTGCATCACTTTGCAAAGCAGTTAAAATAGAGCAATACCTTAGAGAATGCGCTGACGGTTGTATTCTCTCGCTAAGATCTAAAATGGCACGTTAACCGTGCTATTTTTTATTCGTTTTCAACTTGAGTATGTGCACATTTTCGATCGGCACATTGGTGTTTAACACCACTAGCCAGCTTTTTCTCTACCAATAATCCAAATCCACACTTTTCACATTTACCGGCTACTGGTGGCTGATTAACGGCAAACTTACATTTAGGGTAGTTATCGCAGGCGTTAAAAGTTTTACCATGACGGGTTTTTCGCTCAACCAAGTGTCCTTTCAAGCATTCGGGGCAAAGCAGTTTTTGGTGTGATGTGTCTTCTTCTGGAGTATCTAAACTCTGAATATGATGACAGTTAGGGTAATCACTACAGCCAATAAACATCCCATAACGACCTTGGCGCAGTACAAGCTCATGCCCGCACTCAGGACAAGGGACTCCTAACTCTTTGATTATATGCCCGTCATTTTGGTGCAATGAACGAATATAGCCGCACGCAGGATACTGTGTGCAGCCTAAAAACGGGCCATGTTTGCCATGGCGGATCTGTAACTCTCCGCCACATTGAGGACAAGGCTCGTGCTGCAACGCATGTTCATGCGCGGAAAAAAGTTGTTGATCAATTTTACGGCTCATAACGCTCAACTAGATGGACGGTGAGATCAATGCAAAATGCCTTGCTCTTTGGTGTACAACAACTCTTCCATAAGCGTATAAGCATTTTCATTGCCTGGTACGTTAAACAGCACCATTAAAATGATCCACTTTAAGTCATCCAACTCAAATTCATTGGTTTCTAACCCCATGATTCGATCTATCACCATCTCGCGAATCTCAGGCGTTAGAACTTCAACCTGTTCAAGGAACAAGAGAAAGCCTCGGCTTTCTAGATCCAATCTTTCCATCTCTTGCGGGGTATACATCCGCATGGATGTGGTTGCACTGGTCGCAATCGCAGAATGAGCATCAGTTTGCTGTAATGCTGCCAGCTCTTCTAACCAGTTAAGGGCTTTGTAGATATCTTTTTGGTGAAAGCCTGCTCGAAGCAATTCATCTTCAAGCTCATCTTGGTCTACTTGTAACTCTGCATCGCTATGGATGTAGGTTTCAAACAGATACATCAGTATATCCATCATCATAGCTAGCCCCTCCCCTTACGAATATAGCCACCGGAAACTGCAACAACATGCCCTGAAAGCTCAAGCTCTAAGAGCTGCATCATGACTTCATGCACAGGTATATGGGTCCTACTGGCAAGAATATCAACTGGCGTAGCCTCTACTCCTACGTTAGCTAACAGTTCGGCAAATGGCAATTGCTGATCACATTCTGCGGCAAATAAATCTGGTTGCGCTATCTGTTGGCGTAATGACCAATCAACTAAAGTACCAATTTCATCCAGCACCTGTTGTGCATTTTGTACTAAACAAGCCCCAGTTCGGATCAATTGATTACTGCCACGGCTACTTAGATTGGCAATAGAGCCGGGGATCACAAACACATCTCGGCCTTGTTCTGCCGCATAACGCGCAGTGATCAGTGAACCGCTTTTTTCAGCCGCCTCTACCACCACGACTCCGGTCGATAAACCGCTAATGATACGATTACGCCTTGGGAAATTATCAGGACGCGGTTTGGCATACGGGCGAAATTCAGACACAAGAGCGCCGCTTGCCGCCACACGCTCTGCTAATTTTTTATGGCGAGCGGGGTAAATACACTCAAGTCCAGAGCCAAGTACGGCAATGGTTTCACCACTGCCTTGCAAAGCTCCGTCATGGGCATGACCATCAATACCTAATGCCAACCCACTGGTGACTATCAAGCCATGTTGCACGAAATCACGAGCAAATTGGTGCGCAATACGTTGCCCATCAGGGCTGGCATTGCGGCTCCCTACCATTGCAATTTGTGGATCCGATAACGCTTCAACTCTTCCTTTAATAAACAGTAACGGTGGTGCTGAATCTATTTCTTTCAATAACGGCGGGTAATGAACACATTGCGATGTCACTATATGATGAGACGTACTGGCTTGTAGCCATTTCAAACACTTATCCGCTTCTTGCGGCGCATGATGACGCAGGTAGTCGATCTGTTCAGACGTTAAACCAACCGCTAGCAGTTGACTGGTTGAATATTGAACCACATTAGTTAAAGAATCTAATGTGGCTAAACGCGAAAGTTTTTTTCCTCCCAGCTTGGGAATAGAACTTAACATCAGCCATGCGGCTAAATCTGTGGTTTGCATTAACTGGCGCTTTCAGATTGAGGTTTTGACTCAGACTCGCTAGAGGCTTCTGATACCAGTGGCGATACCGCTAAAATATCCCGGCTAATCGGTATTCGGCTATTGGTTATCAAGGCTAAGCTAAAATACTCATAGCAATGAAGTACCATTAAGCTACCTACGCTATTACCTGGCAGTTGAATTTCATCCTCTGCTGACATCTTGACATCATTATTTTTCTCTTTGAGAACGGGCACCGCTGCTCCTTCTTGCCTCAAATCAAACATACTGCCTTGACGAAGTTGATCTTGCGCGCCCTTATCAATCACCACCACTTGATTCTGTCCCGCATAATCTCCCCCAGTGAGTGAACCTAAAATATGCGCGACACTATTTATCGGTGACGGGGATGGATAAAAAGTCGTGGCGAATGTTAACGCCGTGCCCTCTGTTTCTGGCAAGGCAATATCATTAAGCCTAATCTCTTGTTGCAAAGCGGTAATCGTTAACTCTGAATACGCATGCTCGGTCGCCGCAAGCTCAGCGGTCGCAATCAAACGCAGAGCGATCATCTCGTTACTGGGGATAGTTTCATCGTCACGCACAAACTGGCCAACTTGACGATAAATACCCCAGCGGCTGTGGTTCTGTTTACCAGAGATGTAAAGCGGCTCTTGCGCAGTAAGATAGCGATGACCACTACTTGCTCCTAACACGCGCTGACTACGTTGCACTACTTGTTTCTCGACTAGACGGTCAGTATGCAGGTATCGCAGCAGTAGACTCTCTTCAACAATTGGTAACGCACTTTTCGCAAGCACCCGAACTTTGGGGCTCAGCTTTACCCGCGGTTTTACACTCAGTTGTGGCTGGCTCCGCTGCCAGATCAATACCAGCTTATCTCCCGGATAAATTAAATGTGGGTTCTCAATGCTGGGATTCATCTGCCACAATTGTGGCCACTGCCATGGCGTGTCGAGGTAAAGTGTCGAGATTCCCCACAATGTATCACCGTCCTCGACAACATACGTTTTGGGTGCATCTGGCTTTATTTTGATCGCTATTTCATCAACCGCCAAGGTATATCCAGCCCAAAACAATGGCCAACAAATGAGGGAAAAATGGCGAGTAAATGATGACATGACCTCAGTTCCTTGGTCGAAATAAATAAGAATGAATCCGATTATTAACATTTGGATGCTGTCATTTGGGTCATAAAATGTCTAGAATTGAGCCAACAAGCTTTAAGCTGTTTCGGCACAGTTCAATTTTTCGAGTGTATATGTCTGTATTACAAGTATTAACATTTCCAGATGATCGCCTTCGCACCGTGGCAAAACCGGTAGACAAGGTGACACCTGAGATTCAAAAAATCGTTGATGACATGATTGAGACCATGTATGACGAGGAAGGTATCGGCCTTGCCGCAACGCAAGTCGATATTCATCAACGTATCGTGGTCATCGACATTTCAGATAGTCGCGATCAGCCAATGGTGCTGATCAACCCTGAGATCATTAATAAGAGCGGTGAAGATGGCATTGAAGAAGGCTGTCTATCGGTTCCGGGTGCAAGAGCACTGGTTCCTCGCGCTGCTGAAGTGACGGTAAAAGCATTAGACCGTGACGGAAAAGAGTTCTCATTTGAAGCGGATGACCTGTTAGCAATTTGTGTTCAGCACGAGCTTGATCACTTACAAGGCAAACTATTTGTAGATTACCTCTCGCCTTTAAAACGTAAGCGCATCAAAGATAAGCTAGAGAAAATCAAACGCTACAACGAAAAAAACTAATTTAAGTGAGGTTACCTTGAGCCAATCATTACGTATTGTGTTTGCAGGTACTCCGGACTTCGCCGCCCGTCATTTGGCGGCGTTGTTGTCTTCGGAGCATGAGGTTATTGCCGTTTATACTCAACCAGACCGCCCAGCAGGTCGAGGCAAAAAGTTGACAGCGAGCCCAGTAAAACAGATCGCTATTGAGCATAACATTGAGGTTTATCAGCCAGAAAACTTTAAATCGGATCAAGCCAAGCAACAGTTGGCTGAGCTTAACGCCGATTTAATGGTCGTCGTAGCTTACGGTTTACTGCTTCCTCAAGCGGTATTAGATACACCAAAATTGGGCTGCATTAATGTACACGGTTCCATTTTGCCACGTTGGCGTGGAGCGGCTCCAATACAACGTTCTATTTGGGCTGGCGACAGTGAAACTGGCGTCACCATTATGCAGATGGATATTGGCCTTGATACAGGTGATATGCTGAAAATTGCCACCTTGCCCATCGAAGCGACTGACACCAGTGCCTCTATGTATGGCAAACTGGCAGAATTAGGCCCACAAGCTTTGGTCGATTGCATCGCAGATATTGCCAGTGATAAGGCCATTGCCACTAAGCAAGATGACGCTTTAGCCAACTACGCTAAAAAACTCAGCAAAGAAGAAGCAAAAATCGATTGGTCGATGGATGCCGCTTTCATTGAGCGCTGCGTGCGTGCCTTTAACCCATGGCCAATGAGCCATTTTGACGTTGCAGAAAACACTATCAAAGTATGGCAAAGCCGCGTTGAAGCACAAACAAGCAACCAACCAGTTGGCACTATTGTTAAGGCTGATAAGTCTGGTATTTATGTTGCGACAGGCAATGGGCTATTGGTACTTGAACAACTGCAAGTGCCAGGCAAAAAAGCGCTGCCAGTACAAGATATCCTTAATGCTAGAGCAAGCTGGTTTGAAGTGGGTACACAACTTAGCTAAACCTTCGCGAGGGTAGAGATACCCTCATTAATTTCATTTTAAAATTCGGTATTACTCATGAATGTTCGCGCTGCTGCTGCCAATGTTTTGTTCCAAGTTGTCGATAAAGGCCACTCTCTTTCTCACGCCCTTCCTGCGGCTCAAAAAACCATTAAGCCAAGAGACCATGCCCTACTGCAAGAGATTTGCTACGGTGCTTTACGTTATTTACCTCGTTTAGAATCGATTGCTAACGAATTGATGGATAATTCATTAAAAGGCAAAAAACGCGTTTTTCATCACCTTATTTTGGTTGGCATTTATCAACTCAGTTTTATGCGTATTCCAGCACACGCTGCCGTTGCTGATACGGTAGAAGGCACAAAAACGCTACGAGGACCAAGCCTTGCAGGCTTAATCAATGCCGTATTGCGTAGCTATTTACGCGATCAAGAAGCCTTAGATGCGCATGCTGTCAGCCATAATGCAGGTAAATATGCTCATCCAAGTTGGTTACTGAAACTGTTACAGCAAGCCTATCCCGACCAATGGCAACAGATCGTTGAAGCCAATAACAACAAAGCACCAATGTGGCTGCGTGTTAATCGCCAACATCACACCAGAGATGAATATCTAGCGCTGCTGAAAAATGAAAACATTGAATGCGATGTACATTCTCACGCTTCTGACGCCATAAAATTGCTCACGCCTTGCGATGTGACATTATTGCCTGGCTTTGATCGTGGCTGGGTGTCGGTACAAGATGCTGCCGCACAATTGGCTGTCGATTACTTAACACCAAAAGAGGGCGAATTGATCTTAGATTGTTGCGCAGCTCCTGGTGGTAAAACGGCGCATATTTTAGAGCACACCGTCGATACTGAAGTGGTTTCAATTGATAGTGATGCCACCCGCCTTGAGCGTGTGTATGACAACCTTGAACGCTTACAACTACGTGCCGATGTTATTTGTGGTGATGCACGCTATCCTGAAGAGTGGTGGCATGGCGAGCAATTTGACCGAATTTTGTTAGATGCGCCGTGTTCAGCAACCGGTGTAATTCGCCGCCACCCTGACATCAAATGGTTGCGTCGTGGCAGCGATATTGAGGCATTAGCTGAATTACAAAGCGAAATTATGGATGCAATGTGGAAGCAATTAAAAGTCGGTGGCACTATGGTTTACGCGACTTGCTCGATTACTCCGCAAGAAAATAGCCTACAAGTAAAAGCATTCTTAGCGCGTACCGCAAACGCACAGCTTGTTGGATCGGATAAAGAACAGCCGGGACGTCAAATTCTTCCTGGTGAAGAAGATATGGATGGTTTCTACTACGCAGTATTAACCAAACAAGCCTAAAATCAGCGAACATTGGCAGCCTTGTGCTGCCTTTTCGGTTACCGAAATTCGGTAGTTAAAGAAGAGAAAACAATATGAAAATCATTATTCTTGGTGCAGGTCAGGTCGGTGGCACACTGGCTGAAAACTTGGTCGGCGAGAACAATGACATCACCATTGTCGATAAAAACAGTGATCGCTTACGTGAGCTGCAAGACAAGTATGACTTACGGGTCGTCAACGGCCATGCCAGTCACCCTGATATTCTGCGTGAGGCAGGTGCTCAAGATGCTGACATGCTGGTTGCAGTGACTAACACCGATGAAACTAACATGGCCGCGTGCCAAGTGGCATTCTCTTTATTTAACACACCCAACCGAATTGCACGGATTCGCTCTCCTGAATATTTGGCTGAAAAGGAAACGCTTTTCCAATCGGGTGCGATTCCTGTCGATCACTTAATTGCCCCAGAAGAACTGGTTACCAGCTACATCGAACGTTTGATTCAATATCCAGGCGCACTGCAAGTTGTCAGCTTTGCCGAAGAAAAAGTCAGCCTAGTAGCAGTCAAAGCCTACTATGGCGGGCCTTTGGTAGGGAATGCGTTATCGGCATTACGTGAGCATATGCCCCATATTGATACTCGCGTTGCTGCTATTTTTCGGCAAGGCCGTCCGATTCGACCACAAGGCACTACCATTATTGAAGCGGATGATGAGGTCTTTTTTGTCGCTGCGAGTAACCATATTCGTTCGATCATGAGTGAACTACAAAGGCTTGAGAAAACGTATCGCCGCATCATGATTGTCGGTGGTGGTAACATTGGTGCAAGCCTAGCCAAACGCCTTGAACACTCTTACAGCGTCAAACTGATTGAGCGTCATTACCTACGCGCTGAACAGCTATCCGAAGAGCTAGAGAACACCATTGTGTTTTGTGGTGACGCAGCAGACCAAGAACTGCTCACGGAAGAAAATATCGACCAAGTTGATGTCTTTATCGCTCTAACGAATGAAGATGAGACCAATATTATGTCAGCCATGCTCGCAAAACGCATGGGCGCAAAAAAAGTGATGGTGCTAATCCAGCGCGGTGCTTATGTTGACCTTGTGCAAGGTGGGGTCATTGATGTTGCCATTTCACCGCAACAAGCCACTATTTCAGCGTTACTGACCCACGTACGTCGAGCCGATATTGTCAACGTATCATCACTGCGCCGTGGTGCCGCTGAAGCGATAGAAGCGATCGCTCATGGCGATGAAAGTACTTCGAAAGTGGTTGGTCGCGCGGTCGGTGATATCAAACTACCACCAGGCACAACCATCGGCGCCATAGTGCGTGGTGAAGAGGTGTTGATTGCTCACGATCGTACCGTTATCGAACAAGATGACCACGTCGTTATGTTCCTGGTCGACAAGAAATACGTGCCTGATGTCGAAACCCTATTCCAACCTAGTCCATTCTTCCTATAGGCTATTGGCGTTATGTTGAATTTACGCCCCATTTTATTTGTTATTGGGTTAGTCCTTTCTAAACTAGCCCTCTTTATGTACGTGCCAACGTTAGTTGCTTTTTTTACAGGTACCAGCGGTTTTTTAGATTTTGCCCAAGCGGTCATAATCACTCATGTCGCTGCCTTTATTTGTCTAAGCCTTGGACGCACCAGTCACTTCAAGCTCAGTGTACGTGACATGTTTCTCATCACTAGCTTAGTGTGGACTATCGCCAGTGCGTTTGCGGCACTACCCTTTGTGTTTATCAACCACATTAGTTTCACCGATGCTTACTTTGAAACCATGTCTGGCATTACAACAACCGGTTCAACCGTTTTAAGTGGCCTTGATAATATGGCTCCAAGCATTTTGCTGTGGCGATCCATCTTGCAATGGTTGGGTGGGGTCGGCTTTATCGTGATGGCGGTAGCAGTACTACCAATGCTTAACGTGGGTGGCATGAAACTATTCCAGACTGAATCATCTGATTGGTCAGACAAAAGCAGCCCAAGAGCCAAAACTGTTGCTAAAAATATCGTTGTCGTTTACTTAGTTCTTACCTTGCTGTGCCTCATTGGCTACATGTTAACTGGCATGACCTTTTTTGAAGCGATCAACCACTCGTTTACCACCCTTTCAACCGGCGGATACTCGACCTCGGATGGGTCAATGAACCATTTTTCTAACGGGGCACACTGGGTTGCGACCTTGTTTATGTTTCTGGGTGGCTTGCCGTTTTTATTGTTTGTCACCGCCTTACGCAAGCGAAAACCTCAAGCACTCTACAAAGACGCGCAAGTACGCGGTTTTACTTATCTCTTTTTGGTCTCAAGCCTAATCATCACCGTGTGGTTAATCGTACGAGATGGTTATAACTGGCTTGATGCTCTACGCGTGTCAATGTTTAATATTATCTCTGTCGTCACAACCACAGGGTTTGGCTTAGAGGACTTTACCGCCTGGGGAGCATTACCCAGCACACTGTTTGCTTTCCTAATGATGGCAGGAGCCTGTTCAGGCTCGACATCCGGAGGCATCAAGGTGTTCCGCTTTCAAATCGCCATGACCTTACTCAACAAGCAAATGATGAAACTCATTCATCCATCAGGGGTATTTGTTCAGCGATACAATCAACGCCCAGTCAATGATGACATAGTGCGTTCTGTGGTTGCATTTGGTATCACATTTTTCATCACCATCATTGCTATTGCTGGCTGTTTAAGTGCCATGGGGCTTGATCCTATCACCAGCATTTCAGGCTCTATCACTGCGGTTGCCAACGTTGGGCCTGGAATGGGTTCAGTGATAGGTCCGACAGGTAATTTTGCACCACTGCCAGATACCGCTAAATGGGTATTAAGTTTCGGCATGCTGATGGGGCGCTTAGAAATTTTGACTATTCTAGTATTATTTTTTCCTGCATTTTGGCGACGTTAATATGACCATAAAACACGTAATAGCAGCATTACTTAGCGTTGCGACCAACGGTGCTTTCGCAGCGCAATCAGTCACTTTAGATGATGGACGTCAAGTTCAGTTAAACGATGACTTTACTTGGCAATACATTGCCAAAGAAAACACCTTACCAACAGCCGCAGCCATAGCAACACCGATTGCGCAAAAAACGCAGGGGACAGTGTTTAACATCGGTTCAGAGAAATCGATTATGCAATTGTCAGACTCAGGAGTTGACGTTGTGCTTGGTGCGGCAAGTTATCAAAATGGTGAGCTTATTATTCCAACCGCCCTCACTAATCAAAGCTCTCAGTCAGTGATTGAAGTGACACTAGCAGTAACGATTTTTAATGAGCAAGGCCAAGAGCTAGCTACTGGACAAGCCACTGTTTGGCAGTCAATCAAACGGATGGCAGAAAGCTACCTACGTCCACAGACTCAAACGCAAGGTAGGCCGATTAAGCTTAAAGTCAGTAAGCAAGATAGCTACCACATTGATGCGAAAGTTGAGAAAATCGAAACCCGCTAGACAGGATTAACGTACCAGTAAATCGCAAAATAGTGGCAAGCGCTTCCTGCCAAAACAAACAAATGCCAAATGGCATGATTGTATGGAATGCGCTTCGCCACATAGAAAACCACCCCTAACGAATAAACCAAACCACCCACAGCAAGTAGCACAAGTCCACCGGTATCAATATGCAGTGCCAGTTGATAAATCACAATTAATGACAGCCATCCCATCGCCAAGTAAGTCACTAAAGAGAGTTTTTTAAAGCGATAAACAAAAGCGATTTTCATGATGATGCCAATCACAGCCAACAACCAAATCACCACCATTAAACCAATTGCCAAGGGCGTTCTTAAACTGACCAATAAAAAGGGCGTGTAACTTCCTGCTATTAGTAAATAAATAGCACAGTGATCGAGCGTTTTAAGCCAACGTTTTGTTTTTGGAGAAGAAAAAGAATGGTAAAGAGTTGAGGCAAAAAAAAGAGCAATCATACTGCCACCATACACACTCATACTGATCAACGTCAGTGCGTCAGCTTGATGGTTTATTGATTTGATCAGCAGCAAAACCAGACCGATAGCACTGAGCACCAATCCCAACCCATGACTCAGCGCGTTCGCCGCTTCTTCACGAACACTATAGCTACTGCTGTGGGGTACCGACATAAAAGACCTACGCTGGAGCAATCGAATATTTGCTCCAGTATCGCACAATTCAGCTTACAGTTGTAAACCCAAATTTAATTTTATTGTGATGATCTATCGAGATAATCCAACACTTGCTGACCAGCCCTAGAAGGAGAGATTTCAGCTGCAATCGTCAGTTGCCGTTTTAATTCACCCATTCCCAGTAGGTTAGCGAGCATGCCGCTTGCACCTGTGCGATGTCTGTCAATCTCAAACCATAAGGTTAAGCCATCCTCATCACGAAACGCGACGACTTCCAGTTCACGCCATCGCCCATGAAAAGGACCAGTCGTCGGCACGAATTCAAACTCTTGCACAAAAGGTAATGCCATCCCTTTCACAGCTTCACATTCGACTTTGCGAATTCTGAGTCCGTGCTCCTCTAACGCATTAAAAATACCGTCCATTAATGGATCTGGGCGTACGGTCAGAATGTCTTTATCGGTAGGATCAACAGCCATTGCGATATCAAGTCCCGTTTCTAACCAAACTTTCGCATCACCAATCGTCACAGGAGTGTTCCAAGGCACGTTCAGCTCAATATCAAAATCCCGCGTCTCACCAGGCTGAATAGTAAAAGCGTAAGGTAGCGTCCAGCGCGTCAAAATATAGGTTTGATTGACTCGTCGAGTATGGCCATTTTCTCGTTGACTGTTGTTAAGTGGCACTTCTGCCACGTACTGACAACAAAGCTTCAGCTCAATATTGTCAATCTCTTGGGCACTTGCCCCTCCATAGACATGAATAGTGACATTCACGTTTTGGCCAGGGTACAACACCTCTTGGTGAAGCACTGAATCCACCCGTGCCGAACCAATTCCAAAACTCGCGAGGGTTTTCTTTATAAACGACATAGGTACCTCCAATTATCTTCAATCCAGTGTAATGCGGATCAGATTACAAACTCAATCGTGCGCTTCACACAATTTTAGCCTTTATTTTCATTAATATTGACAAGAACAACTGCTCAACTATCGATCAATTTAAAACTTGGTGCTAATCTTATTTCGATATCAATGCATATCGTTATTCCTGAGTAATTATTTGGATTGGCGAGAGCCAAAAGAGCCACCCTTCATTTTTTGAAGCTCAACTCATGGTTATTCAGGCCATTAAATTGGCAATGGATGTGCCTGACCGTTAGGTTAATAAATGCGCCCAACAGCTGTCAGGTGTTCGCACACAAACCGTAGTGCAATGCGTCGTCGTAGTGGCTTTGCCGCTGCTCCGGTTGCAAAAAAAGTCGCTCCTGCAATGACTTTAGTTGAAAAAAATGCTCTCACTGCATCAAGTCCAACTAATGTTGTTCAGGCTGCATAATTAAAAAGCGCAGCTAAAACTGCGCTTTTTTCTTTTCTCTCAACTGGACTTCAATCGGCAATTTGATACCTTTAGCTCAAAATACTTATAAAAAATAGGGAAAAGAAATGCAATGCCACAGAATTGAAGAGCTACTTGAATTGCTTGAGCCAGAATGGCAAAAAGATCAACAGCTGAACTTACTGCAATTTGTCGTAAAACTCGCTCAAGAAGCGGGCTACCAAGGTCCGCTTGAAGAATTAACGGATGATGTGTTGATCTACCATCTAAAAATGCGCAACAGTGCTAAAGATGAGATGATCCCAGGGCTAAAAAAAGACCAAGAAGATGATTTCAAAACAGCCCTACTACGCGCGCGTGGCATCATAAAGTAACCAAATTCACTCTCTCAAAGCGACCTTTTCTGGTCGCTTTTTTATTGCGACAAATACAGCTGTTTGTCGCTTTATTGTTAAAGGTTGATAGTGTTAAAGAAATGAAGTTGTTATTGACGTTATAATTGTTATCTCAATTCAACTGTTAAACCTATTGCTCATCAAGGTAACAGCGTTAATCACAGTCGCAAGCAATCGCCGACTGTGTGTAAAAGCAATGTCGTAGAGTGTGAACTAATAGAAATCACACCTTAGCAGCCCAAAAAGGATCATTTAATGAGTCAGAATAAAATCGATATAAAGGATGTGACTCCAAAAACATTTAACCCCAAAACTCATAAAGGGAATGGGGATAGGTTCAACCCTAGCAATCGAATTTATGTACGCGAAAGTAAAGGAGCTTATCAACAACTGCGTCGCTATGGCGGTTGGTTTTTGCTACTACTATTCACCCTCGTCCCTTGGATTTCATTTGGTGATCGCCAAGCGATTTTATTGGATATCGGCAACCAACAATTTAACTTTTTTGGCACCACTCTTTATCCACAAGATCTGACCTTACTCGCCTTACTGTTCATGATTGCCGCTTTTGGGCTCTTCTTCATTACCACCTTTCTAGGACGAGTATGGTGTGGTTATTTGTGCCCACAAACCGTCTGGACTTTTATGTACATCTGGTTTGAAGAAAAATTGGAAGGTTCTGCCAATAAACGGAAAAAGCAAGATTCCACGAAACTCACCGCTAACTTAGCCATGCGTAAAATGGTCAAACATGTAGCTTGGTTGGCCATTGCCCTAGCGACTGGTTTTACTTTTGTTGGCTACTTCGTGCCAGTGCGTGAATTAGTAGTGGATTTCTTTACTTTAGATGCAAGCTTCTGGCCTGTGTTTTGGGTACTGTTTTTTACTATCTGTACTTACGGAAATGCGGGTTGGATGCGTTCTATCGTGTGTATTCACATGTGTCCTTATGCTCGCTTCCAATCAGCGATGTTTGATAAAGATACCTTTATCGTCGGCTATAACAGCAAACGTGGTGAAGCTCGCGGCCCCCGCTCTCGCAAAGCCGATCATAAATCGCTAGGCCTAGGTGACTGTATTGATTGTGATTTATGTGTTCAAGTGTGCCCAACTGGAATCGATATTCGTGATGGTTTGCAGTATGAATGCATTAACTGTGGAGCCTGCATTGATGCTTGTGACACCACCATGCAGCGTATGGGTTATGAGAAAGGCCTGATCAGCTATACCACTGAACACCGTTTATCAGGCCATCACACCAAAATCATGCGTCCGAAACTGTTGGGCTATGGTGCGGTGCTACTGGTGATGCTTGGTTTATTTGTCGCACAAGTTGCCAGCGTTGACCCAGCAGGTTTAAGCGTTTTGCGTGACCGTAGCCAACTATTTAGAACCAATAGCAGTGGCGAAATAGAGAATACTTACACGCTCAAAATCATCAACAAAACACAGCAAACACAGACATATAAGTTAGATGTAACCGGGCTTAGTGACGTATCTTGGTATGGTAAACAAACCATTGAGGTCAAACCGGGCGAAGTATTAAGCCTACCGATGAGCCTTGGGGTTAATCCCGACAAACTCAGCTCTTCTGTTTCAACGATTCAGTTTATACTCTCGGATAGCAACCAATTTACGATAGAAGTTGAGAGTCGATTCATCCAAAAACTCTAGCTTCTCAACTAATGGAAAAAGGCTCAGCAATGAGCCTTTTTTAATCATGACCAAACCATCTTTTCATTTTGATGCTCTCACTCCAGATTTAATGTGGTATGCCTTAGAAAGTATCGGCATTCGCGCTGAATCTGGTTTTCTTGCCCTTAATAGTTATGAAAACCGCGTCTATCAGTTTACAGATGAAGAACGTCAACGCTACGTCGTGAAATTTTATCGCCCAGAGCGTTGGAGCACTGAACAGATCCAAGAAGAACATGATTTCACACGCGAACTTTATCAAGCAGAAATCCCTATAGCTGAACCACAACTACTCAATGGTGCAACCTTGCATCATTACCAAGGTTACTGTTTTGCGCTATTCAACAGTATGGGCGGACGTCAGTTTGAAGTAGACAACATGGACCAATTGGAAGCGGTGGGGCGTTTTCTGGGACGTATTCATAGCATTGGCGCTAAACGTACTTTTCACCACCGCCCAACTATTAGCTTAGATGAATACCTCTACCAACCAAGACAACTGCTCGAAAACGCATCGTTTATTCCCCAGCACTTACAAAATGCTTTTTTCAATGACTTGAATCTGTTGATCAAAGCCATTGAAAACCAATGGCCTAAAAACTCACCGCAAATCCGCTTACATGGCGATTGCCATCCAGGAAATATTTTGTGGCGTGATGGACCAATGTTTGTCGATTTAGACGACGCGCGTAACGGGCCTGCAGTGCAAGATCTGTGGATGTTGCTCAATGGCGAACGCCAAGATAAGCTAATGCAACTGGATATTATTCTGGAGTCATACCAAGAGTTTCATGATTTTAATGCTAGCGAATTGAAACTAATTGAGCCATTACGTGGTCTACGAATGGTGCATTACATGGCATGGTTGGCAAAACGATGGCAGGATCCTGCCTTTCCACTCGCCTTCCCTTGGTTTAATGACCCAAAATATTGGGAAAGCCAAGTTCTAGGATTTAAAGAACAAATAGCAGCGTTAGACGAGCAACCGCTCTCACTAATGCCACAATGGTAAGTCGCCTTAAAGAAAAAATGGAGTACACAATGAAGAAGCTGTTTGCACTCGTGGCAACCTTGATGTTGAGCTTATCTGCTCATGCAGCCCAATTTAACGAAGGTGAGCACTATAAAGTGCTGGATCTTGAACCATCTAAAAACCCAACAGTGACTGAGTTTTTCTCATTCTACTGCCCACACTGCAACACTTTTGAACCCATTATCGCGCAGTTAAAAAAGCAACTTCCTGATGGCGCAAAGCTACAAAAAAATCATGTATCATCCATGGGTGGCTCTATGGGTAAGTCAATGAGCAAAGCTTATGCGACCATGATTGCTTTAAAAGTTGAAGATAAAATGATCCCTGTGATGTTTAACCGTATTCACAATATGCGTAAGCCGCCAAAGGATGATGCAGAACTACGTCAAATTTTCCTCGACGAAGGGGTTGATGGAGCAAAATTCGACGCGGCATTTAACGGTTTTGCGGTCGATTCCATGGTGCGTCGTTTTGATAAACAATTTCAGGATAGTGGCCTAAGTGGTGTACCAGCCGTGGTGGTAAACAACCACTACCTAGTACAAGCACAAGGCCTAAAATCTACAGATGAGTATTTTGCTTTGGTTAATTACCTATTAACAAAATAGCCACCAATCTTAATCCATAGCAAAATGGGGAGCTACTGCTCCCCATTTCTCATTTATATATTGTTTTCAATAATTCATCTTTTTGCTGCCACAACTGACCAAGCCACATCTGGAACTGTCTTTTGTATGGCTTATCATTAAAATAATCACCTAAAACTTGCTCATCAACAGGCAATATCTTCACTCTCACGACAATCTTACTCATCCGCCCCATCAACATGTCTCGAAATGGTTTATCTCGATTTTGTGGGTAAGCCAAGGTAACATCAATGATCTTTTCAAACTGTTCTCCCATCGCAGCTAATGTGTAAGCAATACCACCAGACTTGGGTTGCAGTAAATGTTGATAACCAGCTTTACTTTGGCGTTGTTTTTCCGGAGTAAAACGCGTTCCTTCAACATAATTAACCACGGTCGTTGGGTGATGTTGAAACTTAGCGCAGGAGCGACGAGTCGTGGCCAAATCTTGGCCTCGCTTATGCGGGTGACGCAGTAAATATTCTCGTGAGTAGCGGCGCATAAAGGGCATATCCAACGCCCAACATGCCATTCCGACGAAAGGGACATACAACAACTGCTGCTTGAGGAAAAACTTAGGCATCGGAATTCGGTCTTTAAACACGCAGCACAGCACCACAATATCAGTCCAACTGAGATGGTTACTAATCATCAAATACCAACCTTGCTTTTTAAGGTCATCAACGCCTTCAACATCCCATTCAATCCGGTTAGATAATGCCATAATACCCGCATTGAATGTCGCCCATAACCACATAGTTTTATTGGCCGCTTGAGTCATTTTATGCTGCAAAAATGCGCTTGGAGAAAGTGCTTTTAAAACCGCAAACAGACAGATAAAAATAGAACAAAATGCAGTATTTAAAATAACTAATGCCACATTGAATACCAATATTAGATAAGCCCACATAACTTCCCAATTCAGTGTTACTGTGAAGAAAAAACAACGAGTGATTATACAATCCCCTCTCAACATTGGAATATTTCATAAAATGGTCAGATTAGTTTTATTATGTTGTAATACTATGTTGTAATACTATGTTGTAATCATGAACAGTTCAGTTAGGTAAACCAGTCATCACTCTAGAATATGGATATTTAGACATGAAAAAAACCGTTCCAGTCATCATTGTGAGCCTGATATTTTCGTTACCGGCAGCCGCAAGACCAGCCCCACCAAAAGGTATAAGTGGCGAGATATCAATTAATGCTCTTTTTTCGTCATCAACGTCCAATTTCAACACCGATGGTGAAGAAGTCCTAACATCAATCAATCAAAGTGCAAGTAGTGAGTCTGGTTTCGTTATCGCACCACTAGGTAATATTGCTTATACCTTTGGCAAACGCAGTGAACAGCAGCTCTTTGCTGGTACTACACGCTCTGATGTTGCTATCGGCACGCTTGCTTTAGAGTTGGGATACAAATATCAATTAGCTTCAGGTACTAGCGTCAGTATCGCTTACTTACCGACCGTAATGTCTAGTAAAACGTGGGCAGACCCATATAAAGTTGGTACCAAACGTGAAGAGACTGATGAATCAGGCAATGCCTACCGCCTGAGATTTGAGAACATTCAAGGTTCACCACTCTCTCTTGATTTCGCCTATGCCACGAAAGATATCGACAATGAGCAAATCACGCGTTCAGAGTTACTCAGAAATGGCGAAAGTTATTACCTCAAAGGTCAGTATCGTCTAATGCTCAATCGAGGCACTATATTGATGCCCGCTTTAACCTATGTCGACCATCAGGCTGACGGTAATGCCAACTCTTACCAATCTTATGCGCTCGATCTCTCTTACTTTCAATTGATGGGTAGGCATCAACTGGCATTAACTGCGGGTTATACCTACAGAGATTACGATGGTGAAAACTCTCTTTACAACAATACAGTACGTAGTGATGATGAATTCAGTCTGTTCGCCGCTTATGAATACAATCAATTAATGGGGTGGCAGAACTGGTCGTTAATTTCACTAGCAGGTTACGGCAATTCCAATTCAAATATTACCTTTTACGACGAATCACAACTCTTCGCCTCAGTCGGTATCAACTTTAAGTTCTAAAATTACGCGTTATACCGCTTGAGCCGTTAACTGCTTTAGTAAACGATCCATGGCTCGATAACCGAGCGCTTCAGCGAGATGGGGTTTGGCTATCTGCTCAACCCCTTCCAAATCAGCAATCGTGCGCGCCACTTTGATGATGCGATGATAAGCACGAATCGAAAGCCCTAGACGGTGTAGTGCATTTTCTAAGAATTCAGCATCCGTTTTAGTTAGTGGGCAGTGGCGCTCAATTTCTCGACTACCGAGCAAAGCATTCACTTTACCATTGCGCGCCAGCATCCGCTCACGAGCAATAAAGACACGCTCTTTAACCACCTCGGTACTTTCACCGCGATCTCCACCACTAGCTAACATCCCCTTCGGCAGTAAGGGGATTTCAATCGACATATCGAAACGATCCAGTAATGGACCAGACAAGCGCCCCAAGTAACGTAAAATACTTTGTGGGTTAGCCCTAGCTTGCGTACCTTCATAATAACCAGTTGGACTTGGGTTCAGCGCGCCAACTAATTGAAAGCGTGCCGGAAAGCGAGTTTTACCCTGAGCTCTTGAGATAATGATCTCTCCAGACTCCAAGGGTTCACGCAAAGAATCTAAGACTTTTCTTTCAAATTCCGGCATTTCGTCAAGAAACAATAACCCGTTGTGCGCTAAAGAGATTTCACCAGGTCTTGGAATAGAACCCCCACCGACAAGCGCCGCCATGGAGCTTGAATGGTGAGGCGAACGAAAAGGCCGTTGCTTCCAATTGTGCTGATTGATTTCTTGCTGCGTCAACGACGCCACCGAGGCAGTCTCCATTGCTTCATCCTCATTCATCTCTGGCAATAAATCGCATAGGCGTGAAGCCAACATGGTTTTACCGGTACCAGGTGGCCCGAGAAAAAGCAGGTTATGATTACCTGCGGCGGCTATCTCTAATGCACGCTTTCCCTGCTGTTGACCAATAATATCTTGCAAATTTCGAAGGCTCTTAGCGTGAAGTGGTTTAGGTTCAGTCTGAAATAGAGAAAGTGTCTGCTGACCACATAAATCGGCGCACACTTCCAATAAGGTTTGTGCTGATTTATGTAATTCTTTTCCAACCAACGCCGCTTGATCACCATTACCTTGCGGCACGACCAAACAACGCTTAGCTCGGTTGGCCGCCAATGCTGCTGGCAGCACGCCTTTGACAGAGCGAAGTTCGCCAGACAGCGCAAGTTCACCAATAAATTCATAGCCTTCAAGCTTGGTCAATGCGATCTGCTCGGAAGCCGCTAAAATACCTAGAGCAATCGGTAAATCAAAACGCCCCCCCTCTTTAGGGAGATCTGCGGGCGCGAGATTTACCGTGATACGTTTAGCTGGGAACTCAAAACGAGAGTTAATGATGGCGCTACGCACTCGATCGCGAGATTCTTTGACCGTGGTCTCCGGCAGACCAACTAAAGTAAAGCCAGGCATTCCATTGCTAATGTGGACCTCAACGGTCACATTTGGTGCTTGCACGCCAACACTGGCGCGACTGTGGATGATCGCAAGTCCCATTTCATTCCTTTGTCTTTGATTAAAAAGCATTCACTCGAGTAATTGTATCGTTATGAAGCACGGTTATTTGTTATATAACCCGCCCTGATGCTGAGAGAATGTGAAAAAAGAATGAGTTTTTGCTTGTCATTTAACGGAAATGTATGTTACCACTAGAGACACAAACAATTTCGTAAGATATTACGGCAACTATTTTAAGAATTAAGTGATGAATTTGAACGCCCGCATTAACCTACTGCTAAGCCTGATTATCGTGGTCATTATTGATTCCGCGCGGGGGCTGGTGGGCGCTAAGTAACCACAAGATTTTAAAAACCCCCGCACTGAAAAGTCCGGGGGTTTTTTTACAACTATTAAACCAAAAAGTGCATACTGGTTGGGGATTATCTAACCAGAGATGAACAGGAAGAATGGGAGCCGCACATGACGTGCAAACACAACATATTTGGCTGTGCTAAACACAGCTTGGGAGGGTTACGATGACAGGAGCACAACTGGTTGTAGCCGCATTGACACAACAAGGCATTAAAACCGTTTTTGGTTACCCCGGCGGAGCCATCATGCCCATTTACGATGCTTTGTATGACGGTGGCGTAGAACATATTTTATGTCGCCACGAACAAGGCGCCGCAATGGCCGCTATCGGGATGGCGAGAGCCACTCAGGACGTTGCGGTATGTATGGCAACCTCCGGCCCAGGAGCCACCAACCTTGTTACCGGCCTTGCCGACGCTTTTCTTGATTCAATTCCCCTCGTAGCCATCACAGGCCAAGTCGCTAGCTCTCATATTGGTACCGATGCTTTCCAAGAAATGGATGTGATTGGCATGTCGCTGTCGTGTACCAAACATAGCTACCTCGTTACCGATATCCACGATCTCGCACCAACGCTTGCTGAAGCATTTGAGGTTGCCAAGGCTGGCCGACCAGGTCCAGTGATTGTGGATATCGCTAAGGATGTACAACTCGCACAAGCTCCGGTATCACAACTGCCTGCTTTTACGCCACCAGCGCTTCCTGTAGCCAACGAAGAAGAGTTGAGTAAAGCGCAGCAACTGCTTGCACAAAGTTCACGCCCAGTACTGTATGTGGGCGGCGGAGTACAACTAGCCAAAGCAACAGATTCAGTACGCGAATTCCTACGCCTTAACCCGATGCCGTCGGTGAGTACCTTAAAAGGGCTGGGCAGTATTGAGCGTAATGACCCCCATTACCTTGGTATGTTGGGTATGCACGGCACAAAAGCTGCGAATATAGTGGTGCAAGAAAGTGATTTATTGATCGTGGTCGGTGCGCGTTTTGATGACCGAGTAACAGGAAAATTAGATACCTTTGCACCACACGCTAAAGTTATTCATATCGATATTGATGCCGCAGAGTTCAATAAACTGCGCGTAGCTAATGCGTCACTTCGTGGCGACATCAACGTCATTCTTCCACAACTTGAACTGACTCGTGACATCACTCCTTGGCTTTATCACAGTGAAAGTTTGCGCAGTGGTTTTAAATGGCGCTATGACCACCCAGGCGATCTCATTTTTGCTCCCCTATTGCTTAAGCAATTGTCAGACATGATGCCCGACTCTGCAATCGTATCAACTGACGTCGGCCAGCATCAGATGTGGGCAGCGCAGCATATTCAGCCACGCGCACCACAAAACTTCATCACCTCAGCCGGCCTTGGCACCATGGGGTTTGGTTTGCCAGCATCAATGGGCGCCGCTGTTGCTCGCCCTGATGACCAATCCATTCTTATTTCTGGTGATGGCTCGTTCATGATGAACGTTCAAGAACTTGGCACACTAAAGCGCCGTCAAATTCCAGTAAAAATGGTGCTATTGAATAACCAACGCTTAGGCATGGTGCGTCAATGGCAATCGCTGTTCTTTGATGGCCGCCACAGCGAGACGATTTTGGATGACAACCCAGATTTCGTAATGCTAGCTAAAGCGTTCGACATTCCAGGTAAAACAATTACCAAAAAAGAAGAAGTTGAGCCAGCACTTAAAGAGATGCTGGCAAGTAAAACTGCTTATCTACTTCACGTTTTAATTGATGAAGAAGAAAACGTATGGCCGCTCGTACCACCGGGTGCCTCAAATAGTGATATGTTGGAGAACACCTAATGGATAGATACCTATTAGACATCAAAGCCGATGATAAACCGGTGCTATTGGAGCGTGTTCTACGCGTTATTCGCCACCGCGGTTTTGTGATAAAACAAGTAGCGGCCACTCAGAACCACTCGAGTAAAGTCGCCAGCGTTGAGATCATTGTTGATAGTGATCGCCCCATCAGCACACTGATCAACCAAATTGAAAAATTGTGGGACGTTCGCACTGTCGATGTCACCCCAATCAAAAATAACGAACTACCGAATAACAATTTACAGCAAAAGATTTGTGCATAAGGAAGGCAATAAATGGCAACAAAAACTGCAGACTACATTTGGTTCAACGGTGAAATGGTACCGTGGGCAAATGCTAATGTTCATGTACTCACACACGCTATGCACTACGGTACTTCGGTATTTGAAGGCGTACGCTGTTACAACACCCCTAAAGGCCCAATAGTCTTCCGTCATAAAGAGCACGCTCAACGCCTAAAAGATTCGGCAAAAATTTATCGCTTCCCGATTCCTTACACTCTTGATGAAATTATGGAAGCCACGCGTGAAACATTGCGTGTCAATAAATTGGAATCAGCCTACATTCGCCCACTCGGTTTTGTCGGTAACGTCGGCCTTGGCGTTTGTCCACCTGTAGATACAGAAATGGACCTCATCATTGCAGCCTTCCCTTGGGGCGCATACTTAGGTGATGAAGCATTAGAAAATGGCGTAGATGCAATGGTGTCGAGCTGGCACCGTGCCGCGCCAAATACCATACCAACCGCAGCAAAAGCCGGGGGTAACTATTTATCTTCACTACTAGTTGGTGGTGAAGCTCGTCGCCACGGTTATGCTGAAGGTATCGCCTTAAGTGTTGATGGCTATCTTTCTGAAGGTGCAGGCGAGAACATTTTTGTCATCAAAAATGGCGTAATTCTAACTCCCCCAACCACTAGCTCTATCCTACCGGGGATTACTCGTGACTCTATCATGACACTGGCTAAAGATATGGGCTACGAAGTGCGCGAAGCCAACATTGCGCGCGAAGCTCTCTACCTTGCTGACGAAATTTTCATGACCGGAACGGCTGCAGAAATTGTCCCTGTGCGTAGCGTTGACCAAATTACGGTTGGAGAAGGCAAACGTGGCCCTATCACAAAAGTGATGCAAGAAGCTTACTTTGGCCTATTTAACGGCACCACAGAAGATAAATGGGGCTGGTTAGATTACGTGTACCCACAACAGAAGTAATAGAGGACGATAGACAATGCCAAAGTATAGATCCGCCACCACTACACACGGACGTAATATGGCTGGAGCACGCGCATTGTGGCGTGCTACAGGCGTGAAAGATGAAGATTTCGGTAAACCGATTATTGCGGTGGTTAACTCGTTCACTCAATTCGTA
This sequence comes from Vibrio sp. S12_S33, assembly GCF_963889785.1. Taxonomy (NCBI): domain Bacteria; kingdom Pseudomonadati; phylum Pseudomonadota; class Gammaproteobacteria; order Vibrionales; family Vibrionaceae; genus Vibrio; species Vibrio sp. S12_S33. Next base: position 28,303 of record NZ_CAWPQZ010000016.1, read on the forward strand.
CCGGGCCACGTTCATCTTAAAGATATGGGTCAATTGGTCGCAGGTGAAATCGAAAAAGCAGGCGGCATCGCCAAAGAATTTAATACCATCGCAGTAGATGATGGTATCGCTATGGGTCATGGTGGCATGTTGTATTCACTGCCATCACGTGAATTGATTGCAGACTCTGTCGAATACATGGTCAATGCGCACTGTGCTGATGCGATGGTCTGTATCTCTAACTGTGACAAAATCACCCCAGGAATGATGATGGCAGCACTGCGCCTCAATATTCCTGTTATCTTTGTTTCTGGTGGCCCAATGGAAGCGGGTAAAACCAAGCTTTCAGATCAAATCATCAAACTCGATTTAGTCGATGCAATGATCCAAGGTGCTGATCCTAAAGTTTCGGATGAACAGAGCGAACAAATTGAACGCTCTGCCTGCCCAACTTGTGGCTCATGTTCAGGGATGTTTACCGCTAACTCGATGAACTGCTTAACTGAAGCACTTGGCCTTTCTCAACCGGGTAATGGCTCCATGCTGGCAACACACGCTGATCGCGAAGCGCTATTCCTCAATGCGGGCAAACGCATTGTTGAATTAACCAAGCGTTACTATGAGCAAGATGACGCATCTGCTTTGCCGCGTAATATTGCCAATAAAGCCGCCTTTGAAAATGCCATGGCGCTCGATATTGCTATGGGGGGCTCAACCAACACGGTATTGCACCTATTAGCAGGCGCTCAAGAAGGTGAAATCGATTTTGACATGGATGATATCGACCGCATGTCTCGCCGCGTTCCTCATCTGTGTAAGGTGGCACCATCGACCCAGAAATACCACATGGAAGATGTACACCGCGCAGGTGGCGTGATGGCGATTCTTGGTGAACTTGACCGCGCTGGTCTCATCAATAATCAAACTCGCACCGTGTTGGGTTTAACGATGAAAGAGCAGTTGGCTCAGTACGACATCATGCAAACGGAAGACGAAGACGTCTTAACCTTTTTCCGTGCCGGTCCTGCGGGTATTCGTACCACAAAAGCCTTCTCACAACAGTGCCGTTGGGATCGCCTAGATGATGATCGTAAAGAAGGTTGTATTCGCACCAAAGAGCATGCTTTTAGTCAAGATGGTGGTCTGGCAGTACTGTCAGGCAACATTGCCGTTGATGGCTGTATTGTAAAAACAGCTGGGGTTGATGAAGGTAGCCTGAAATTCCAAGGCCCAGCCGTAGTCTTTGAAAGCCAAGAAAGCGCTGTTGATGGCATCCTTGGTGGCAAAGTCAAAGCTGGTGATGTTGTCGTCATCCGCTATGAAGGTCCGAAAGGCGGTCCGGGCATGCAAGAAATGCTCTACCCAACCACCTACCTCAAATCAATGGGACTGGGCAAAGAGTGCGCACTATTGACTGACGGCCGTTTCTCTGGCGGCACTTCAGGGTTATCGATTGGTCACGTTTCTCCAGAAGCGGCTAACGGCGGCACGATCGGCTTGGTCAACTCTGGTGATATTATTGCCATCGATATTCCAAACCGCTCAATTACGCTCAACGTTTCTGAAGCTGAACTTGCTGAGCGCCGCGCGAAGCAAGATAAGCTTGGCTGGAAACCGGCCGATCGCCAGCGTGAAGTCTCTTTTGCACTGAAAGCTTACGCAAGTATGGCCACCAGCGCAGATAAAGGGGCTGTTCGAGATAAATCTAAGCTAGAGGGCTAGCTTATGAGTAGCTCTGACCAAGGGACCCAAACTGGCGCAGATTATCTGCGCCAAATCCTGCGCGCGCCTGTGTATGAAGTAGCAACGGTTACGCCATTGCAAGATATGCCTCGCTTATCCGCGCGCATTAAAAACCGAGTCCAACTTAAGCGTGAAGATCGCCAACCAGTGCATTCGTTTAAGCTACGGGGTGCCTACAATATGGTATCAAGCTTAACGGAAGCGCAAAAACAGGCTGGCGTTATTGCAGCCTCTGCGGGCAACCACGCCCAAGGGATGGCGCTCTCGGGAACAAAATTAGGCATTAAGACCACAATTGTGATGCCAAAAACAACCCCTGATATCAAAGTTGAAGCAGTGCGAGGGTTCGGTGGACACGTTGTTTTACATGGTAACAATTTTGATGAAGCCAAAACCGAAGCTGAGCGTTTATCTCGCGAACAAGGTTATACCTTCGTACCACCGTTTGATCACCCATTGGTGATCGCAGGCCAAGGCACCATTGGTATGGAGATGCTGCAACAAAATGGCCACCTCGATTACATTTTTGTTCCCGTCGGTGGTGGTGGTTTAGCTGCAGGTGTGGCGGTACTCATCAAACAACTGATGCCCGAAATCAAAGTGATTGCAGTTGAACCAGAAGATTCAGCCTGTTTAAAAGCAGCATTAGATGCAGGTGAGCCAGTAGTGCTTGATCAAGTCAGCATGTTTGCCGACGGTGTCGCGGTAAAACGCATTGGCGATGAAACCTTCCGTTTATGCCAGCAATATATTGATGGCCACATTACTGTATCAAGCGATGAAATCTGCTCTGCGGTTAAAGATATCTTCGAAGATACTCGTGCCATTGCTGAACCTTCAGGTGCGCTTGCATTAGCAGGTCTGAAGAAGTTTGCTGAGAAAAATAAGTTGGTGGACAAACAACTTGGTACCGTGCTTTCGGGCGCAAACACCAATTTCCATGGTTTGCGTTATGTTTCTGAACGCTGTGAATTAGGTGAAAAACGTGAAGGTCTTCTGGCGGTTACTATTCCAGAACATCAAGGGGCTTTCTTCGAGTTTTGCAACATCATTGGTGGCCGAGCGGTTACTGAGTTCAACTACCGTTATAACGATGACAAGCTAGCGAACATTTTCGTTGGTGTACGCCTAATGGGCGGGCAGGAAGAGCTTAACAGCATCATTCACGATTTGCGTAATGGTGACTACCCTGTGGTTGACCTCTCTGACGATGAAATGGCAAAACTACATGTGCGTTATATGATTGGTGGCAAACCGTCGAAGCCACTCAAAGAACGCCTGTACAGCTTTGAGTTCCCTGAATATCCTGGCGCATTACTTAAGTTTTTAAATACGTTAGGAACACATTGGAATATTAGCTTATTCAATTATCGTAATCATGGTGCTGATTATGGACGAGTATTGTGTGGTTTTGAGCTCGATGAAGATGATTTAACTCGCTTCTCTGCCCACTTACGTGAGCTTGGTTATCAATGTAAAGATGAAACTGATAATCCTGCCTATCAGTTCTTCTTATCTTAAACAGCAAAATGCCAGTCGATTGACTGGCATTTTTATATCAACCATGCGTAATACGCATATATCTAATGCTAAAGTTTCATTTTATTCATAATGAATTCAGTACTACACTAATCTGCATATTTTCTTTGCTGCGCAAATCTGGAGATCAGAATGTTTAATGCTTTAATCCTTAACCAACAAGACAAACGCACCCTAGCGGCTATCGAACAGATCGACGAATCACAGCTGCCTGAAGGCGATGTATTGATTGCTGTCGATTATTCATCACTAAATTATAAAGATGGTTTAGCGATTACAGGCAAAGGCAAAATCATTCGTAATTTCCCTATGGTGCCAGGTATTGACCTTGCAGGTAAGGTAATTGAATCTCAAGATGAACGCTACCAAGCGGGTGACGAAGTTGTCCTTACCGGCTGGGGTGTTGGTGAAAATCACTGGGGCGGAATGGCACAAAAAGCCCGTTTGAAAGCCGACTGGTTAGTTCCACTAGCGCAAGGCCTTGATAGCAAAAAAGCGATGATGATCGGTACCGCTGGTTTTACCGCCATGCTTTGTGTACAAGCTATTTTAGATGCGGGTATTAAACCAGAAAATGGTGAAATTCTAGTGACAGGTGCAAGTGGTGGCGTTGGTTCAGTTGCTGTAACGCTATTAGCTAGCCTAGGCTATAACGTTGCTGCGGTAACCGGTCGTGTTGAACAAAATGGCCCACTACTAGAAAAACTAGGAGCAAGCCGCATCATTGATCGTGTTGAATTTGAAGAGCCAACTCGCCCACTGGAAAAACAAATTTGGGCTGGTGCTGTTGATACCGTTGGTAGCAAAGTATTGGCAAAAGTATTGGCGCAAATGGATTACAACAGCACAGTTGCAGCGTGTGGCTTAGCAGGCGGTTTTGACCTACCAACCACGGTCATGCCATTCATCTTACGCAACGTTCGCCTACAAGGTGTTGATTCGGTTTCGTGCCCATTAGAAAAACGTATTGCCGCTTGGGAAAGCTTAGCCAAACTACTACCAGCTAGCTACTTTGAACAAGCGTGTAATGAAATCGCACTTGCAGATGCACCACAATACGCCGAAGCCATTACCAATGGTCAAGTAACGGGTCGTGTTGTTATCAAGCTTTAATCAGTGATTAACCCATTGATATAGTCATGAGGCTTTGGTGATTTCCAAAGCCTTAAATTTATCTATATATCTAAATATCTAATTTCATCTCTTCGACACGTTTTGCGATCAAACGGCTGCATTCTTGTTTCACTATCCGCCTTAACCACTCTTGTGCTGGAGAATGCTCGCATCGTGAATGCCAAATCATCGAATATTCAAAAGAAGTAAACTGGAAAGGTAAAGGTTTTACCACCAAGTCATAACGTTCTGCGACCAGGTATGCGAGATCCGCTGGGACAGTGATAATCAGTGGCATGGTATCTACAATCGCTAATGCCGCTTCTAAATGATAAGCCCGCAACACCATTTTACGCTTAGGTTGGTCAAATAACGCTTGTTCAATTAATGCTTTAACCCCATCACTAATGGCAATCATCGCATGTGGATAGGCTAAATAGTCCTTCAACGTCATCTGTTGATTGACTAATGGATGCTGCCGAGAAAACAAACAGAGCACACCCACACGGCCAAGCACCTCACTTCTCAAGGGCGCAACCGGAGAGGTGGGTCGGCAAATGGCTAAATCCGCACCCTCATAAGTCAATTGATCAGCCAATCTATCATGCTGCAAAGGCAAAAACTCAAGTGAGACATTGGGCGCTTCTTGATAAATCCTTGGTAAGGCAAACGGCAAGATGGTCTGCATTGCATAATCGGTCGTCGCAATGCTAAATGTCTGATCACACAGCCTGGGATCAAACTCAACAGGGGAAAGGAGCTGACGAAGTGATTCTAAAGGCTCACCTAAAGCGCGATCAATTTCGAGCGCTTTTTCTGTTGGAATCAGATGCTGGCCTTGACGAGTAAATAACGGATCATTTAACAACTCACGCAATCGACCAAGAACTCGGCTCATGGCTGATTGACTGAGGTTTAAACGATTCGCTGCTTTGCTGACACTGCTCTCTTCTATCAGCACACGCAGCGCGACAAATAAATTAAGATCTCGACGATAAATATCTTCCAATTCCACACAAATACTCAGCTTTCTATCTATGAATGGGTTAATTGTACGCCTTGGATAAAAAAAATCCCGCCTTTCAGCGGGGAAGCCCAAGAAAATGGGGATAGTGTCGGAATGTATTTTGTGTAGTGCAAGTGCGGTAGGTTAATGTTTCTGCTCTTCAGATACACCTTTCCAGAGGTGAATTTCAAGCCAAATTCCTACAATAGAAGCGCCAACACCCGCAAGTGGTATTAGTGACGTCTCTGCTGGTGTACGCATAACCAAAGCACAGAACGAAATAAAGCAAAGAACAGAATAGATGGTCAGCCTGTCTAGTGCTGTTAACATGTTCGTACCTCGCATTAATTGTTACCAATTTGTTAACTAAATTAAAACAAAAAGATCACTTTGCCAAGTGGTTATTGAATATTTTTTCTTCACCAGTATTATCTACACCTTATTCTTATATCCATTAGGTTTAATCATGACATTTGATCCAGCACTAGCCACACGTATACTCGAAGCAGAGGGATTACGTTGCCCAGAACCGGTAATGATGGTCAGGAAGACAATTCGAACCATGGATGATGGCGAAATATTATTAGTGAAAGCGGATGACCCTTCGACAACTCGAGATATTCCGAGTTTTTGTCGCTTTATGGATCACCAACTGATTGCGGAAAAAACCGATCAACTGCCGTATCAATATTTGATTAAGAAAGGCTTAAACTAATCATTACTTACCAAATACAAAAAGGCTGTCCCCATATAGGTGACAGCCTTTTTGTATTCATTACACGCGAAATTATTCTCTGTATTCGATCTCACGGAGCTCAGATTGCAGCTTGTTTATCTGCTTCTGCATGGTCCGTAACTCCTCGTGCATTGGTATTAGGTGAGCAACTCGGATCCATGACTCAACCGTTAAGCCAGCTAAAATAATGGCTCCTGCTACCATGGGCAACCACATCTCGGTTAATGCCATTCCTAACAGCGTCAATGCAAAGCCGAATGTAAACAAGTAACTTTGGCTCTTGGCACTCATTCCCATATAACGTGTCAGCATAAGTTTTCCCTCTTATTAGGATCGTCATGCATTACACTAGCATGACAATCATGACACGACCATGTCAGCCATCACGCAATGATAGGACATGAGTAACAAAGTGTGATTGAGCCAAAATCATCTTGGTTTTACTGATAATAACATGCGATAGCCATGAGACTTTTACCAAATAGCAGCGCCCACAGCTAACGCTACAAATAACACTGCCGTCACTTTACGAATAAGTGCGAGTGGCATTTTATCAGCGGAAAGTTTACCGATAATAACAACTGGCACGTTCGCCAATAACATACCAATAGTAGTGCCTAAAACGACCAATGTCAGTGCATCAGCATATTGCGCGCCTAAAATTGACGTTGCGATCTGCGTTTTATCACCAATTTCTGCGACAAAAAAAGCAATAAAACTGGCGATAAACGGTCCCCGATTAGAAATCGATTCATCTTCATCCAGCTTATCGGGAATTAACACCCATGCAGCCATGGCGAGAAAACTCACCACCACGACCCACTTCAGAACTTGTGGAGAAAGGTAATCAGCCACTACCACACCCAACCAAGCCGCTAAAGCATGGTTAGCAATCGTGGCAAGGAAAATGGCTGCGATAATAGGAATGGGTTTACGATAACGACTGGCTAACAGTAAGGAAAGCAGTTGGGTTTTATCGCCAATTTCAGCTAAGGCGACAGTAGTAATTGAAATAGCTAATACGCTCATGACATGCTCAACGGGGTGGGATAATTATAATAACCATAGACAAACGCCACCCCCCACCCCGGTTAGTGATGTTTGTCTAAGGTCTTGCTAAGCTAAAATGACTTTAGCCTCGAACGCCATGGTGATTTGGCACCAATTATGTTGACGGACGAACCATTAAGATAAGAAATCTCGCCGGTAAGCTACTCCCCAAAGACGGCGCAATTCTAAGCAGCTAGTCACTAAATCTCAAGTTATAAACTGGTTAAAACATCTCTTTTAAGAAAATTTGGCACAATTAGGTCCATAAATTCCACTAAAAGAGATTTTCGACTATTAATTAAGCAAGATTACCCCTACTCGCTGAGCGAATATCTGGGTATACTTGTTCGTTATTTTCATCCATTCAGATAGAAGAATCGCGCGAACCTGACTATGCAAAAATACGATATCAAAACCTTTCAGGGTATGATCCTCGCGCTGCAGGATTATTGGGCCCAACAAGGCTGTACCATTGTTCAACCATTAGACATGGAAGTAGGTGCAGGGACTTCTCACCCAATGACATGTCTACGAGCTTTAGGTCCAGAGCCAATTGCTACAGCGTATGTTCAACCTTCTCGTCGTCCGACCGACGGCCGCTATGGTGAGAACCCAAACCGCCTGCAACACTATTACCAATTCCAAGTTATCATCAAGCCATCACCAGACAACATTCAAGAGTTGTATCTTGGTTCTTTAGAAGCGCTTGGCGTTGACCCACAAGTACACGATATTCGTTTCGTGGAAGATAACTGGGAAAACCCAACTCTAGGGGCATGGGGTCTTGGCTGGGAAGTGTGGCTAAACGGTATGGAAGTGACTCAGTTTACTTACTTCCAACAAGTTGGTGGCCTTGAGTGCAAACCTGTAACCGGTGAAATCACTTACGGTATCGAGCGTCTAGCAATGTACATTCAGGGTGTCGATTCAGTCTATGATTTAGTCTGGACAGATGGCCCATTAGGTAAAGTGACCTACGGTGACATTTACCACCAAAATGAAGTCGAGCAGTCGACTTACAACTTCGAGCATGCTGATGTTGATTTCCTTTTCACCTTCTTCGATCAATGCGAAAAAGAGTGTAAACATCTGCTTGAGCTAGAAAAGCCACTGCCTCTTCCTGCCTACGAACGCATTTTGAAAGCAGGTCACGCCTTCAACCTACTGGATGCGCGTAAAGCGATTTCGGTGACGGAACGTCAACGTTACATCCTACGAATCCGTAACCTAACTAAAGCGGTTGCAGAAGCGTACTACGCATCTCGTGAAGCACTAGGCTTCCCAATGTGTAAAAAGGGTGAGGACAAATAAGATGGCAAAAGAATTTCTAATTGAATTAGGTACTGAAGAGCTACCACCGAAACAACTTCGCACCTTGGCAGAAGCGTTTGCTGCCAATTTTGAAGCGGAATTGAAAACGGCGGATCTGGCTCATGATGGTATTAAATGGTTTGCAACCCCTCGTCGTTTAGCACTGAAAGTAACCAACCTAGCACAAGGCCAAGCCGATAAAGTCGTTGAAAAACGTGGCCCTGCTATTTCAGTGGCTTTTGATGCCGATGGTAATCCAACCAAAGCAGCACAAGGCTGGGCTCGTGGTAACGGTATTACCGTTGAACAAGCAGAGCGCCTAAAAACCGAACAGGGCGAATGGCTGCTGTTCAAACAAGAAGTGAAAGGCCAACAAGCTAAAGCGATTGTGGTTGAATTAGCCGCAAAGGCACTGGCTAACCTGCCTATTGCAAAACCGATGCGTTGGGGTGATAAAGAAACACAATTTATCCGCCCAGTAAAAACACTGACTATTTTGATGGGTGATGAACTGATCGAAGGTGAGATCTTAGGCGTAGCCTCTGCGCGCACTATCCGTGGTCACCGTTTTATGGGTGAGGCAGAATTCACCATCGACGATGCATCACAATACCCTGCGATTTTAGAAGAACGCGGTAAAGTGATCGCTGATTACGATGCACGTAAAGCAACCATTATTGCTGGCGCTCAACAAGCAGCGCAACAAGTGGGTGGCGCAGCGGATCTCGAAGATGATCTGGTTGAAGAAGTCACGTCATTGGTTGAATGGCCAGTGGTTTTAACCGCTAAATTTGAAGAAAAATTCCTCAAAGTGCCGTCAGAAGCTTTGGTTTACACCATGAAAGGTGACCAAAAATACTTCCCAGTGTATGACGCAAATAAAAATCTACTACCTAACTTTATCTTCGTTTCTAACATCGAGTCGAAAGAGCCTCGTCATGTTATCGAAGGTAACGAGAAAGTGGTTCGCCCACGCTTAGCGGATGCTGAGTTTTTCTTCAACACGGATCTAAAGAGCAAACTGGTTGATCGTCTGCCTCAGCTTGAGACGGCTATTTTCCAAAAGCAATTAGGCACGATTAAAGACAAAACAGACCGTATCACTGAGCTTGCAGGCTACATTGCAGAGCAAATCGGCGCAGACGTTGAAAAATCAAAGCGTGCGGGCTTACTCGCTAAATGCGATTTGATGACATCAATGGTATTTGAATTCACCGATACTCAAGGTGTCATGGGCATGCACTATGCGCGTCACGATGGTGAAGCAGAAGAAGTCGCCATTGCTTTGAACGAACAATACATGCCTCGTTTTGCTGGCGATGATCTGCCAACAAATGGTGTATCCTCTGCGGTTGCTATGGCGGATAAACTGGACACCATCGTAGGTATCTTCGGTATTGGCCAAGCACCAAAAGGCAGCGACCCATTTGCTCTACGTCGTGCTTCTTTAGGTGTGCTACGTATTATCGTTGAATACGGCTATAACTTGGATTTAGTTGACCTAGTTGCTAAAGCTAAGTCTCTATTCGGTGATCGCCTAACTAACGACAGTGTTGAGCAAGATGTGATTGAGTTTATGCTCGGTCGCTTCCGTGCATGGTATCAAGATGAAGGTTTCAGCGTAGACATCATCCAAGCCGTACTTGCTCGTCATCCAACCAAACCAGCCGATTTCGACAAACGTGTTAAAGCGGTTTCTCACTTCCGTGAACTGGAAGCAGCAGAAGCACTGGCAGCGGCAAATAAACGCGTTGGTAACATTTTGGCTAAATTCGATGGTCAATTAGCCACGGAAATCAACCTAACCCTGCTTCAAGAAAATGCAGAAAAAGCGTTAGCGGAAGAAGTGGAAGTGATGAGTGAAGCGCTTGAACCCGCCTTTGCCACTGGTGATTACCAGCAAGCATTGAGCAAACTAGCAGCACTACGCGAGCCAGTTGATGCCTTCTTCGATAACGTAATGGTGATGGCAGATGACGAAGCATTGAAGCAAAACCGCTTAACGCTTCTCAATAACTTGCGTAACCTATTCCTGCAAATTGCTGACATTTCACTGCTGCAGAAGTAATGAATTAAGTCAACGACCACAGGTTAAACTATTGAAGCCCAACACCATAGAGTTGGGCTTTTTTTTTCGCCGCCATTCCTATTTTCACTCCGCACACAAATAGTGCTTTGCCTCACAAAAACATTGCGGTATGTTCAAAGACTATCCGATTGGCATGGGACGGTTCCATGCTCCGTTACGTAAGCAAATACAATAATGAATTAGGCAATAAGCAATGCAGTTTTCGAAATTTGGTGAAAAATTTAATCAGTATTCTGGTATTACCCAACTAATGGATGATCTTAATGATGGCCTACGCACCCCAGGAGCCATCATGCTCGGTGGTGGTAACCCAGCCGCCATTCCCGCAATGCTCGATTACTTTCACAAAGCTAGTGCCGATATGCTCAGCAGTGGCGAATTGCTCACTGCATTAGCCAACTACGATGGCCCGCAAGGTAAAGACCTGTTCATTAAATCACTCACCAAGTTGTTACAAGAGACTTATGGCTGGGATATCAGCGAAAAAAACATTAGCCTAACCAATGGCAGTCAAAGTGGCTTCTTCTACTTATTTAACTTATTTGCTGGCCAACAGCCTGACGGATCACACAAGAAAATTTTGCTCCCCTTAGCACCGGAATACATCGGTTATGGTGATGCTGGCATTGATGAAGATATTTTTGTCTCTTACCGCCCTGAAATTGAAATGCTCGATAATGGTCTCTTTAAATACCATGTCGATTTTGAAAAGCTGACAGTCGATGATTCCGTCGCGGCTATTTGCGCCTCTCGCCCGACCAACCCAACCGGTAATGTGTTTACGGAAGAAGAGATCCATAAACTGGATAAACTTGCGCGCGCTAACAATATCCCTCTGATCATCGACAACGCTTACGGTGTTCCCTTTCCCAATATTATTTTTGAAGAGATTGAACCCTTTTGGAATGACAACACCATTCTGTGTATGAGTTTATCGAAATTGGGGTTACCCGGCGTACGCTGCGGTATTGTGATTGCCAGTGAGACTATCACCCAAGCATTAACCAATATGAATGGCATTATTAGCCTAGCGCCTGGCAGTATCGGCCCTGCTATCGCCAACCATATGATTGAAAATGGTGATCTATTAAGGCTTAGCAGCGAGGTTATTAAACCATTCTACAAACAGAAATCGCAACGAGCCGTAGAGTTACTACAACAAGCGATTAGCGACCCACGTTTTCGCATTCACAAACCGGAAGGTGCGATCTTTTTATGGCTTTGGTTTGATGAACTACCTATCACTACGATGGAGCTTTACCAACGCTTAAAAGCACGCGGGGTATTGATTGTACCGGGAGAGTATTTCTTTATCGGTCAACAAGATGATTGGCAACACGCGCATCAATGCTTACGTATGAACTACGTGCAAGACGATGCCGCGATGCAAAAAGGCATTAAAATTATCGCACAAGAGATTGCACTGGCTTATCAGCAATCATAGTGATTGAGCAGAAATAGATGCAGCCACCATTAAAAAGAGCGCCAATTGGCGCTCTTTCACTACTTTATGCTTAATAGGTTACTTAGTTATTCTCAAGTAAGCTTTTACCATTAATCGCTATTTTACGTGGCTGCATTGCTTCAGGTGTTTCACGTTCCAAATCAACGTGCAGTAAACCATTTTCCATCGTTGCACCGATCACTTTAACGTAATCCGCTAATTGGAATTTACGCTCAAAATCGCGTTCAGCAATACCTTGATAGACGTAATTTTTATTCTCTTCAGCTTTACGCTCACCACGAACAATCAACATATTTTCTTGCTGAGTAATATCGATATGCTCTTCAGCAAAACCAGCAACCGCCATGGTGATACGGTACTTATTTTCACCTTGTTGTTCGATATTGTACGGAGGGTAACCCGCTGAAGTGTTTTTCGCTGAGCTGGCTTCCATCATATTTAATAGACGGTCAAAACCAATTGCGTTGCGGTATAAAGGAGTGAAATCTACAGTTCTCATATTACTATCCTCATCATAAGCAATAGTCCTAGCTGCGAGTTTCCAACAAAGCAAAGCTCTGCGGCAGCTAAGGGATTCTCAGTCATTCCACTGGCGATATTACGCAGGGACATGGTTTAGAATCTAGGTCCAAATTAGTGTGCTAAACGATACATCCTCTTATGAGCGATGTTGTTCTAGCAATTCCAGAGGTCTGTTTCTTCTCTATTGAGCAAGACAGCAACCCTCTTCACAACTAGATATATGGATTGAATAAAATAGTTTCAAGAGAAAATTTTAAAAATTTTTTCAAACTCATATTTTTCAATATTTTAAAAACAAAAATACCGCCTTAAAAGACGGTATTCTCAATAAACTTAGCTTTCTTTATCGAAGCTAGATGGGATTAATTCAAGGAGAAGGCGCAGAATTTATAGATATAAATGCACACCTTCGAAACAAAAATCAGTTCATCTATACGTCGAGGTTGGCCACTTTCAGTGCATTCTCTTCAATGAATGCACGACGCGGCTCAACTTGGTCACCCATTAGCGTAGTAAACAGTTCATCAGCGCCAACAGCGTCCTCAATGGTGACTTGCATCATACGGCGAGAGTCTGGGTCCATAGTGGTTTCCCAAAGTTGGTCAGGGTTCATTTCACCCAAACCTTTGTAACGTTGTAGTGAAAGACCACGACGCGACTCTTTGATCAACCAATCTAATGCTTCTGTGAAGCTAGAAACTTCTTGAGTACGCTCGCCACGTTTTACATAAGCGCCATCTTCAATCAAACCATCTAATGCTTCTGATAGATCCGCTAAACGACCGTATTCTTTCGAGTTTAATAGATCCAAAGAGACCACATATTCGTGCATCACACCGTGAGTACGAACCACCAGCTTAACAATGCTCACACCCAACTCTTCGTGTTTTTCCACTTCAAGTGAGTATTGGCTTGCACCGACTTCTTTGGCGTTGAGTTGCTCTACCAGTTTTTCACCCCAAGCCTGCACTTGGTTGGCATCTTTAGACATCTCTGCTGTTAAACGAGGGATGTAAGTTAACTCGTTGATCATTGCATATGGGTAACGACGACTCATGCGTTTAACCAGTTTCATACATTGATTGTATTGAAGCACCAGTTTTTCAAGTGGGCCACCCGCTAAAGCAGGAGCATTGGCGTTGACGTAAAGCTCTGCATTATCCAAAGCAAGACCTGCTTGATACAACTCCATCGCTTCTTCATCTTTAATGTATTGCTCTTGCTTACCTTTCTTCACTTTGTAAAGTGGTGGCTGAGCAATATAGATGTAACCACGTTCAATCAACTCTGGCATTTGACGGTAGAAGAAGGTCAATAGTAGCGTACGGATGTGAGAACCATCGACGTCCGCATCGGTCATGATGATGATGTTATGGTAACGCAGTTTATCTGGGTTGTATTCGTCACGACCAATACCACAACCAAGGGCAGTGATAAGCGTGGCAACTTCTTGAGAAGAAAGCATTTTATCAAAACGTGCTTTCTCAACGTTTAGAATTTTACCTTTCAACGGCAAAATCGCTTGGTTTTTACGGTTACGCCCCTGCTTGGCTGATCCGCCAGCAGAGTCTCCTTCCACTATGTACAGTTCAGAAAGAGCAGGATCTTTTTCTTGGCAATCGGCCAGTTTACCCGGCAGACCAGCTAAATCTAACGCGCCTTTACGACGAGTCATGTCGCGAGCTTTACGCGCCGCTTCACGAGCACGAGCCGCATCAATAATTTTGCCACACACGATTTTTGCTTCAGTTGGGTTTTCAATTAAGAATTCCGACAACTTCTCACTCATCGCTGATTCAACCGCCGATTTCACTTCTGATGAAACCAGTTTGTCTTTGGTTTGGCTGGAGAATTTTGGATCTGGCACTTTTACCGATACAACCGCCGTTAAGCCTTCACGAGCATCATCACCCGAAGTCGCCGCTTGCGCTTTTTTCGAGTAACCTTCTTTGTCCATGAAGTTATTGAGCGTACGTGTCAATGCACCACGGAAACCGGCTAAGTGAGTACCACCATCTCGTTGTGGGATGTTGTTGGTAAAACAGTACACCCCTTCCTGGAAACCATCATTCCATTGCATCGCAACTTCAACGGTAATGCCATCTTCTTCACGAGTATGGTCAAAGTAGAAAATCTTTTGGTGAATTGGGGTTTTATTGCGGTTTAGATGCTCAACGAAAGCACGTATACCACCTTCAAACATGAAGTGATCCGATTTATCTTCTTCACGCTCATCGGTTAATTTGATCGATACGCCAGAGTTTAGGAAAGAAAGCTCACGTAGACGTTTAGCCAGAATTTCGTAATGGAATTCAATGTTGGTGAAGGTTTCTTCACTTGGCCAGAAACGGATGCGAGTACCAGTTTCTTCGGTTTTACCGATCACAGCCAATGGCGCTTGAGGCACACCATGATGATAGATTTGTTGGAATATTTCGCCTTTACGCTTAATGGTCAGTTCCACTTTTTCAGACAGGGCGTTTACCACAGAAACGCCTACACCATGCAGACCACCAGAAACTTTGTATGAGTTATCATCAAACTTACCACCCGCGTGGAGTACCGTCATAATAACTTCAGCAGCAGAAACACCTTCTTCTTCGTGCATTTCCGTTGGAATACCACGGCCGTCATCGCTGACCGATACCGAGTTATCTTCATGGATGGTTATTATGATGTCTGAACAATGGCCTGCCAACGCTTCATCAATTGAGTTATCCACCACCTCAAAAACCATGTGGTGCAGACCGGTGCCATCATCAGTGTCGCCGATGTACATACCTGGACGTTTACGTACCGCATCCAGACCCTTCAGTACCTTAATACTCGATGAATCGTAATTATTCGACATCAGTTACTCTCTCACTATTTATCCGTGTCCTATTGTGCCATGTTCCACATGAAACATCTTGCTGTTTGACTCAATCATGTCTGCAACTTGGCTTTCAGTAATAGAACTTACAAAAACCTGAGCCCCCGTCGCTTTTAAGCAGTCCGCTAAGCGCTGACGACGTTGGCTATCTAATTCAGAAGCAAAGTCATCTATCAAATAGATGCATTGCTTACCTGTCAATTGAGTAAGGTGCTGTCCTTGTGCAACACGCAGTGCACACACCATTAACTTCAACTGACCTCGTGATAGAACGTCTTCTACTGGCGTTCCATTCACTTTAATTCTTAAATCCGCTTTATTCGGGCCACTGAATGTGTAACCAAGCGATTGATCACGCTCGAAGTTATTTTCGAGGATTTGTTGATAAGGCGTGTCCTTATCCCAGCCTCTTGAATACTTCAATTGAATATCAAATTCGGGTAAAAAACCTTGGCATAACTCTTCAGCAACGAGTTTCATCTGTGCAACGTACGCACTACGCCAAACATCAATCTGTTCCGCTAAACGCGCCATTTCTTGATCCCAATAACTGAGTTCACGATAACTGGTCGCGGTTTTTAATAACGCATTACGTTGCTTATTGAGGCGCTTAAAACGCCCCCATGCATCATAGAAAGCAGGTTCAGTATGAAACACCCCCCAATCGATAAATGCACGCCGTTGTTTTGGTCCATCAGTCAGTAGATCAAACCCTTCTGGGTGAATCAACTGCAATGGTAAAACTTGCGCCAACTGTGCCAATTTTTGCCCAGATTGACCGCCTATTTTAACCTCTGTCGAGCCATCACGCTGCTTATTAATGCCAATTGGTAGCTCAAATTGATCCGAGGTCAAAAAACGCCCATGAACAAACAGTTCCTGACACTCGTTTTGGATCACTCGCCCCGTTAATGCGCTCTTAAATGAACGCCCATGACCGAGTAAATAGATCGCTTCCAATACACTAGTTTTGCCGCTGCCATTCGGACCAATAAGAAAGTTAAAGCCTGCTGATAATGGAATATCACAGGCTTTAATATTACGAAATTGTTGAACGATGAGACGTGTAAGTGGCATTAAGCAAACTTAAAGTCGGATCGGCATCACGACATACATAGCACTGTCGTCATCGCGATTTTCAATTAATGCACTGGCATTGGCATCCGACATAGAAACACGTACCTGCTCACAACGTAATGTATTGAGTACATCCAAGACATAGCTAACGTTAAAACCAATTTCGATAGCCTCACCTTCAAAGGTGACGTCCAACACTTCCTCGGCCTCTTCTTGCTCTGGGTTGTTGGCGGTGATACGCATTTCGTTATTAGCTAAATTCACGCGAACACCACGGAATTTTTCATTAGACAAAATCGCCGCTCGCGAAAATGCCTGACGTAGTTCATCGCAACCTGTTTCTAGCGTTTTGTTGGTATGTTGCGGCATTACGCGGCGATAATCTGGGAATCGGCCATCGACAAGCTTAGAAGTAAAGACAAAGTTATTCACTTCCGCTCGTAGATTGGAACTACCAATTTGCAGTACGACAGGTTGTTCTGGTGCATCAAGCAGCTTCACTAATTCTTGTACCCCTTTACGCGGCACAATGATCTGCTTATTGGAGAAATCGGCAGCTAATGAAGTTTGAGAAACCGCCATACGGTGACCATCTGTTGCCACTGAACGTAATATTGAACCATCAACTTCAAATAGCATACCGTTCAAGTAATAACGCACATCTTGGTTGGCCATTGAAAACTGAGTTTTTTCAATCAAGCCACGCAGCTCTGCTTGTGTCACTTCAACTTCGACTTCACTTTGCCAATCTTCAATGTTTGGGAAATCACTGGCTGGCAAAGTGGCAAGAGAGAAGCGACTACGACCAGAACGCATTTGGATACGATCACCTTCTAAAACCACAGTGATCACAGCACTGTCCGGTAAACCTCGACAAATATCCAAAAACTTACGTGCAGGAACCGTAATATTGCCCGCTTCACAATCCCCTTCTAGGGTTACTCGGCTAATCAGCTCAACTTCAAGATCGGTGGCTGTCATCGACAACACATTTTCTTCCACTTTAAGCAGTAAGTTACCAAGAATAGGCAAAGTTGCACGTCCGCCTAACGTGCCAGAAACTTGCTGAAGTGGCTTAATGAAGTGGCTACGTTCAATAGTAAATTTCATAGTTAGCTCTTACGATGTTATCGGGCGATACCCAGACTGTGGGTAAAAATAGCTTATATCTGCAGCTTGTACATCAAGAAGAAAGCGTACGAATCAAATTCGAGTAATCTTCTTTAATGTCATGACTCTCTTCACGCAACTGCTGTATTTTACGGCAAGCATGCAGCACTGTGGTATGGTCTCGACCACCAAATGCATCACCAATTTCAGGTAAGCTGTGGTTGGTGAGTTCTTTTGCGAGTGCCATCGCTAATTGACGAGGACGTGCTACGGAACGAGAGCGGCGTTTAGAAAGCAGATCCGCGACTTTGATTTTGTAATATTCCGCCACAGTCTTTTGAATATTGTCTATGGTGACTAATTTTTCTTGTAACGCCAGTAGATCACGCAGTGCTTCACGAACAAAATCAATCGTAATAGGACGACCTGTGAAGTTAGCGTTAGCAATAACGCGGTTCAAAGCACCTTCTAGCTCACGAACATTAGAACGCAGACGTTTTGCAATAAAGAAAGCCACTTCATCGGCTAGATGAATTTGGTGATCTTCAGCCTTCTTCATTAAAATCGCGACTCGCGTTTCAAGCTCTGGTGGCTCAATGGCAACCGTTAGACCCCACCCAAAGCGCGATTTAAGGCGATCTTCCACACCGTTAATCTCTTTTGGATAGCGGTCGGAAGTAAGAATGATTTGTTGGTTGCCTTCTAATAGCGCATTGAAAGTATGGAAAAACTCTTCTTGAGAACGCTCTTTATTAGCAAAAAATTGAATGTCATCGATCAATAACGCATCAACACTACGGTAATAGCGTTTGAATTCTTCAATTGCATTATTTTGTAATGCTTTAACCATATCTTGCACAAAACGCTCTGAGTGCATGTAGATCACTTTTGCATTCGGATTGTTATCGACAATCGCATTGCCGACTGCGTGCAATAAGTGCGTTTTACCAAGGCCAGTGCCACCGTACAAAAATAGTGGATTATAAGCAGCTCCAGGGTTATCTGACACTTGACGCGCAGCAGCCAAACCCAGTTGGTTTGATTTACCTTCAACAAAGTTATTGAACTTGTGCTTAGGGTTAACGTTTGAACGGTGGTTGATATCTGCCACCACTGTATCGTTTTCCCAAGTTCGGTGCACTGGCTTGCGCGCTTGCAATTGCGCCGGAGCTGACGACTCGGCCGCAACATCGGCAGGCGTACGTACAGGCGCTGTTTTTGGCGCGCTGACTCGACGACTGCCCACTTCAAAACGCAAGCTTGGAGTATCGTTGCCACAATGCTCCTGCAATAAACGGTTAATGCTATTGATGTACTTATCACGCACCCAATCCAACACAAAACGGTTTGGGGCAAACAAAGTGAGAGTATTGTCATTAAGTTCCGCTTGTAACGGACGTACCCACATACTGAATTCTGCTGCAGGTAATTCTTCTTGAAGCTGTTGCAAACATTGCAACCATAGCGAAGATGACACGGTGCTCTCACTCTAAGTAAATGATCGAAAAGACTGGCGATTTTACCTGTTGATAACCAAGATCGCCAGCAATTGATCGAGGATCCAGTGAATAAGATCTAAGTTATTCACACAATTTAGGCTTGATTTTTGTAGATCTTCACAACTAACCTCTATTTTACCCACATAATGATCCACATATACAAAGATCAGTGTTAGTTATCCCCATTTTGCGATTACCTTCGGTTATGGCTAATAACAACTGGTTATTTATTCTATTGTGTCATTTACCAGTAACATCCTGCTCTATAAATATAAGGAGTCACAAGATGAAAAACTGGATTAAAATCGCGATAGCTGCAATTGCGCTATCGACAGCAACCGTACAAGCCGCCACTGAAATTAAAGTCGGTATGTCAGGTCGTTATTTCCCTTTCACTTTCGTAGAAAAAGACAAACTACAAGGCTTTGAAGTGGATGTATGGGATGAAATAGGTAAACGTAACGACTACCAAGTCGAATATGTTACATCAAGTTTTTCTGGGCTGTTTGGTTTACTCGAAACGGGACGAATTGATACCATTTCAAACCAAATCACCATCACGGATGCTCGCAAAGCGAAATATCTATTTGCAGACCCTTATGTGATTGATGGTGCTCAAATTACAGTGCGTAAAGGTAATGACAGCATTCAGGGCATTGAAGATTTAGCTGGCAAAACTGTCGCGGTGAATTTGGGTTCGAACTTTGAACAACTACTTCGCAGCTATGACAAAGAGAATAAAATCAATATCAAAACCTACGATACAGGTATTGAGCATGATGTTGCGCTTGGCCGTTCTGATGCGTTTGTGATGGATCGTTTGTCAGCACTTGAGCTGATTAAAAAAACTGGTTTACCGCTACAACTAGCAGGCAAACCTTTTGAAACCATTGAAAATGCTTGGCCATTCGTCAACAACGAAAAAGGTCAAAAGTTGCAATCTGAAGTGAACAAAGCATTAGCATCAATGCGTGCTGATGGCACTCTAAGTAACATTTCTGAAAAATGGTTCGGTGCTGATATCACCAACAAATAAGTCAGCATATCTTATATGGAGGTGGAATGGTTCATTCCACCTTTTCTTTTTATCTAAAGGTAAGTGCATGGGATTTGATTTTAACTACATGCTGGAGTTGATACCGATACTGCTCAAGTATTTAAGCACCACAATGGAAATGGCAAGCTGGGGCCTAGTCTTTGCTCTGATTTTATCGGTCATTTTAGCCAATATTCGAGTGTTTAAAGTTCCGATTTTAAACCCATTAAGCCAGCTATATATCAGTTTTTTCCGTGGTACGCCTTTGCTGGTTCAACTATTTCTGCTGTATTACGGTCTACCGCAAGTCTTTCCTTTCATGGTCGGATTAAACGCCTTTAGCGCTGCGGTGATTGGTTTAACCTTACACTTTGCCGCATACATGGCCGAAAGTATTCGTGCCGCGATTATCGGCATTGACCGCAGTCAAATGGAAGCAAGCTTGTCGGTGGGAATGACCACCAGCCAAGCCATGCGTCGTATTATTTTGCCGCAAGCAACACGTGTTGCTCTGCCTTCGTTGATGAACTATTTCATCGACATGATCAAATCCACCTCGCTTGCTTTTACTTTAGGTGTGGCGGAAATAATGGCAAAAGCGCAAATGGAAGCTTCTTCAAGTTTTCGCTTTTTTGAAGCTTTCTTAGCTGTCGCATTAATTTATTGGGCTGTAGTGGTGATACTCACCCGCATCCAGATTTGGGCTGAAGAGAAACTCAATAAGGCGTATGTACGATGATCAAACTTGAAAACATTCATAAGCGTTTTGGGGAAACCGAGGTACTAAAAGGAATTAATCTCTCTATTGAGCAAGGTGAGATCATCGTCATTATCGGTTCTAGTGGAACTGGGAAATCAACCTTACTGCGCTGCGTAAATTTTTTAGAGCAAGCTGATCAAGGCAAGATAACCATTGATGATGTGACCGTCGACAGCCAAAAACCGACCAAAGCCGAGGTGCTTGCTCTGCGCCGCAAAACTGGGTTCGTCTTCCAAAACTACGCCCTATTTGCTCATATGACCGCCAGACAAAATATTGCCGAAGGGCTAATAACTGTGCGAGGTTGGAAAAAGGATCAAGCTTTAGCTCGTGCACAACAAATTTTGGATGACATTGGTCTGAGTGATAAAGGCGATAGTTATCCTGCCGCGCTTTCCGGTGGACAGCAGCAACGTGTAGGTATTGGCAGAGCAATGGCGCTACAACCAGAATTGCTATTATTTGATGAGCCAACGTCTGCTCTTGATCCTGAATGGGTCGGCGAAGTACTTGCTTTAATGAAGAAATTAGCAACACAGCATCAAACTATGCTGGTGGTGACTCATGAAATGCAATTTGCTAAAGAGGTCGCGGATCGCGTGATATTCATGGCAAATGGCCACATTGTAGAACAAGGTTCTCCACAGGATATCTTCGATAATCCACAAGATCCTAAACTCAAGAAATTTTTAAATCAGGTCGGGATCGACTAAGGATCCTTGTGCTTTTAAGGAGACTGCGTATAATCGCCCGACCGGAATTTTAGTAAACCCAATCGTTGACACTTATTGTGACAGTGATTACAATTCCGCCTCTTTGTTGAGAGGCGTCGGATTCCTTTCTTTATATAAAGAAGAGAAATAGGCCCACGCCGGGTTTCATTGAACCTAAAAACTACTGATCAGTAAGGTAATTACACATGTCTAAACGCACTTTTCAACCTACCGTTCTAAAGCGCAAGCGTACTCACGGCTTCCGTGCACGCATGGCAACTAAGAATGGCCGTAAGGTTATTAATGCACGTCGTGCTAAAGGCCGTGCGCGCCTGTCAAAATAATTCGCGATTATTTTGAATACGTACGCGTTCAATCGGGAGTTACGTTTGTTAACTCCCGAGCATTATAAAAAAGTCTTTCAGCAAGCGCATAGCGCAGGCTCCCCCCATTTCACAATTATTGCTCGCGAAAATTCTCTCTCTCATCCAAGATTGGGACTAGCCGTTCCGAAAAAACAGATCAAAACCGCTGTTGGTCGTAACCGCTTCAAGCGTCTCGCTCGCGAAAGTTTTCGCAACAAACAACATCAACTTCCAAATAAAGATTTTGTTGTCATTGCTAAAAAGAGCGCGCAAGATTTAAGCAATGAAGAAATGTTCAAACTATTAGATAAATTATGGCATCGCCTGTCTCGCCCTTCACGTGGTTAGCAATCGGATTCGTCCGTCTTTATCAAGGAATCATTAGTCCTCTCCTTGGACCACGCTGTCGTTTTACTCCAACCTGCTCTACATATGCGATAGAAGCGTTGAAAGGTCACGGTTTTGTAAAAGGGTGTTGGTTATCAGGCAAACGTCTATTAAAATGCCACCCTTTGAATGAAGGGGGTTTTGACCCCGTTCCACCACCAGTCCAAACACAAGACAGAGATAAATAACGATGGATTCTCAACGTAATATCCTGTTAATCGCCTTGGCATTGGTTTCTTTTTTACTTTTCCAGCAATGGCAAGTAGCTAAGAACCCAGCACCTCAAGCGGTTGAGCAGGCACAAAATAGCAGTACTTTACCTGCACCATCTATTGCTGATGAGTTAGACCCAACACCTACACAGAATGTGTCGGCAAAAACTATCACCGTCACGACTGATGTACTGAGTCTGTCAATTGACACAGTTGGTGGTGATGTAGTTTCAGCTGAACTAAATCAGTACAACGCTGAACTTGATTCAGAAGACTCGTTTGTTCTACTTAAAAATATTCCTGGTCACCAATTTATCGCGCAAAGTGGTTTAGTGGGTCCTCAAGGTATCGATTTAAGCAGCAACAATCGTCCAAACTATGCAGTTAGTGCTGACAGTTTTTCCCTAGCTGACGGTCAAGACGAACTGCGTATTCCAATGACGTATCAAGCTAATGGCCTTGAATACACCAAAACATTCATCCTTAAACGTGGTAGCTACGCGTTAGATGTTGAATTTGATGTACTCAACAAGTCAGGTAACAATGCGACACTAGGTATGTATGCTCACTTACGTCAAAATCTATTAGACGCTGGTGGCAGCCTAGCAATGCCAACTTACCGTGGTGGTGCTTATTCAACAGAAGAAACACGCTACAAAAAATACAGCTTCGACGATATGCAAGAGCGCAACCTATCTCTTCCATTAGCCAATGGACAAGGTTGGGCGGCGATGATCCAACACTACTTTGCAACGGCGTGGATCCCACGTAACGAGGCAGGTTCAAATCTGTACACTCGTGTGATCGGCAATTTAGGTGATATCGGCGTACGTATGCCAAACAAAACCATCGCAGATGGTGACAAAGCGACGTTTTTAGCAACCCTGTGGGTTGGTCCAAAACTGCAAGATGAAATGGCTGAGGTTGCACCTAACCTTGACCTAGTGGTTGACTACGGTTGGCTCTGGTTTATTGCTAAACCACTGCACATGCTACTTTCATTTATTCAAAGCTTTGTGGGCAACTGGGGTGTGGCAATCATCTGCTTAACCTTCATCGTTCGTGGTGCAATGTACCCACTAACCAAAGCACAATACACTTCAATGGCTAAAATGCGCATGCTGCAACCTAAACTGCAAGCAATGCGCGAGCGTATCGGCGATGACCGCCAACGCATGAGCCAAGAGATGATGGAACTGTACAAAAAAGAGAAAGTAAATCCACTCGGTGGTTGTTTACCTATCTTCCTACAGATGCCAATCTTCATTGCGCTTTACTGGTCATTAATGGAATCTGTTGAACTGCGTCATTCACCATTCTTTGGTTGGATTCATGACCTTTCAGCACAAGACCCATACTACATCTTGCCATTATTGATGGGTGTAAGTATGTTTATGATCCAGAAGATGAGCCCAACAACGGTAACAGATCCGATGCAGCAGAAGATCATGACCTTTATGCCGGTTATGTTTACGTTCTTCTTCTTGTTCTTCCCATCAGGCCTTGTTATCTACTGGTTGGTATCGAACATCGTAACTTTGATTCAACAAACTTTGATTTACAAAGCGTTGGAGAAAAAAGGCTTACATTCTAAGTAGTCACTGATTGATGAAGTAAGACCGAACAAATTGAACAAAGGCGGCCAAAAGGTCGCCTTTTTGTTTTTGGCTGATTACAATTGCGCTAATCCAATCCTATTTTAGGTACAGTTATGTCTACAGATACCATTATCGCCCAAGCAACAGCCCCTGGCAGAGGTGGCGTGGGCATTATTCGCGTATCCGGCCCTCAAGCGGCCCAAGTGGCACTTGAAGTCACAGGTAAAACGCTAAAGCCTCGCTACGCTGAATATTTGCCGTTTAAACATCAAGATGGCAGCGAGCTTGACCAAGGCATCGCGCTCTATTTTCCTAACCCTCACTCTTTCACCGGCGAAGATGTCCTAGAACTACAAGGACACGGTGGTCCTGTGGTGATGGATATGCTAATCAAACGCATTTTGGCTATTCGTGGCGTGCGTGCAGCTCGCCCTGGTGAATTCTCTGAGCGTGCCTTTTTAAACGATAAAATGGACCTTACTCAGGCTGAAGCAATTGCAGACTTGATCGACGCAAGTTCTGAAGAAGCGGCAAAGTCAGCTCTCCAGTCGCTGCAGGGGCAATTCTCAAAACGCATTCATACTTTGGTTGAATCTCTCATTCACCTTCGTATTTATGTTGAAGCGGCGATTGATTTTCCAGAAGAAGAGATCGATTTTCTTGCTGATGGCAAAGTCGCAGGTGATCTACAAACCATCATCGATAACCTAGCGGCTGTGCGTAAAGAAGCCAACCAAGGCGCAATTATGCGTGAAGGTATGAAAGTGGTTATTGCTGGTCGTCCTAATGCGGGTAAATCAAGTTTACTTAATGCCTTGTCAGGCAAAGACTCGGCAATCGTCACCGACATCGCAGGAACAACACGTGACGTACTGAGAGAGCATATCCATATCGATGGTATGCCACTGCACATTATCGATACCGCAGGCCTACGCGAAGCCTCAGACGAAGTCGAAAAAATCGGCATTGAACGCGCTTGGGATGAAATAACTCAAGCTGATCGCGTGCTATTTATGGTCGATGGTACAACCACAGATGCAACCGATCCGAAAGATATTTGGCCTGATTTTGTTGATCGCTTACCAGACAACATCGGTATGACAGTGATCCGCAATAAAGTCGATCAAACCAAAGAAGAATTAGGTATTTGTCACGTGAACTCACCAACGCTTATCCGCTTGTCAGCGAAGACTGGTGGAGGTGTTGATGCACTGCGTACCCACTTAAAAGAGTGCATGGGCTTTGCAGGTGGCAATGAAGGCGGTTTTATGGCTCGTCGTCGACATCTCGATGCCTTAGAGCGTGCTGCGGAACACCTTAGTATTGGTCAGCAACAACTTGAAGGTTATATGGCTGGTGAAATCCTAGCGGAAGAGTTGCGTTTATCGCAACAGCATTTAAATGAAATTACCGGTGAATTTAGTTCAGATGACTTACTTGGCCGCATTTTTTCTTCGTTCTGTATTGGTAAATAATCACAAATAGGGCTTCATTCCCTATTCGATAAAAGGCAATATTATGATCCATATAATTACAGGTAGTACATTAGGTGGTGCCGAATACGTGGGAGATCATCTTAACGATCTGCTACAAGAGCAAGGTTATACCACAACTATCCACAACCAACCTAAGCTGGATGATATCCCTGCTCAAGACATATGGTTGATCGTCACATCTACTCACGGTGCGGGAGACTATCCCGATAATATCCAACCTTTTATTGCTGCTCTTCAAACAACACCACCTAATACCAGCGCATTGAAATACGCGGTAGTGGCCATTGGCGATTCAAGCTACGACACGTTCTGCGCCGCTGGTAAGCATGCATTTGAACTGCTGGAAGATATCGGAGCCACTCCGCTCACTGATTGCCTCACTATTGATACGTTAGAATATCCAGTTCCAGAAGACGCGGCTGAAGCGTGGTTGAAGCAACATATCGAACGATTCTAATCTTAATCTCTGTTGAGAAAGCGGCTGACTAGCCGCTTTTTTTATATCTATGCAGATGTGAATAACTTTAAGCAAAACACCTAAAATCATTTAGTACATAAATCAAGCAATCTAATGTGTATAACTATACTCTTATCCGGTGATCAACCTATAGTTATCCCAATAATAACTTATGCATTACACAGAGGATGTGTATAAGTGTCTGTTTTGATCCCAGGTAATACCGAGGTAGATCATGTTAAGATCACAGTTTACGATCCTATTAAGATCCATGATCTTGTTGATCATTTATTAGTTATCCACAGAAAAGCATGATCCTAATAATAGATCTAATAAAAGATCTCTATATAGATCTTATATATTATTAACTTATCAAGCCTTTAATTAAAAAGTCAGAAAGCGATTTTCTAGGCAAAGGAAAGAAGGTAGAATACGCCTCTTTTGTCAGTCCATACCTTCATTGAATACCTAAGGTCGGTGCATGCTTTATCACGAAAAATTTGACGTCATTGTGGTCGGTGGTGGCCACGCAGGAACGGAAGCCGCTCTCGCAGCAGCTCGTACTGGTCAAAGTACGTTATTGCTTACTCACAACATAGATACGCTAGGTCAAATGTCTTGTAACCCAGCCATTGGCGGTATCGGTAAAGGGCACCTAGTCAAAGAAGTCGATGCCATGGGTGGCCTTATGGCTCAAGCGATTGATCATGCAGGTATTCAATTTAGAACGCTAAACGCCTCAAAAGGCCCAGCGGTTAGAGCTACTCGCGCGCAGGCTGATCGCGCTCTGTACAAAGCGTATGTGCGTGATGTTCTTGAAAACACTCCCAACTTAACTTTGTTTCAGCAAGCTGTAGATGATCTTCTCGTTGAGAATGATCATGTGGTGGGTGTCGTTACTCAAATGGGCCTCAAATTCCACGCTAAAGCCGTTGTATTGACCGTTGGGACTTTCCTTGGAGGAAAGATCCATATTGGGTTGGAAAACTTCTCAGGAGGCCGCGCAGGCGATCCTCCATCGATCGCACTGGCTGATCGTCTACGAGAATTACCTTTCAGAGTTGATCGTTTAAAAACAGGGACCCCACCACGCATTGATGCACGCAGCGTTGACTTTTCTGTTTTAGAAACTCAACACGGCGACAACCCAACACCAGTATTTTCATTTATGGGCCAGCGTAGTCACCACCCGCGTCAGATCCCGTGTTACATCACACACACCAATGAAAAAACACATGATGTGATCCGTGCCAATTTAGATCGCAGCCCAATGTATGCTGGGGTTATTGAAGGTATCGGACCTCGTTATTGCCCATCGATTGAAGATAAAGTGATGCGCTTTGCTGACAAAAATAGTCATCAGATCTTTATCGAACCGGAAGGCTTAACTACAACCGAATTATATCCAAACGGCATCTCCACCAGCTTACCGTTTGATGTACAAATACAGATTGTTCGTTCAATGAAAGGCTTCGAAAACGCGCATATTGTTCGTCCGGGCTACGCAATTGAGTACGATTTCTTTGACCCACGCGATCTCAAACAAACCTATGAAACTAAATTTATGAATGGGTTGTTTTTTGCTGGTCAAATTAATGGCACTACCGGCTATGAAGAAGCTGCAGCACAAGGCTTGATGGCCGGATTAAACGCAAGTTTATATAGCCAAGACAAAGAAGGTTGGAGCCCACGCCGTGATCAAGCCTACATGGGTGTGTTGATTGATGATCTTTCAACTATGGGTACCAAAGAACCTTACCGTATGTTTACTTCACGTGCGGAATATCGCTTGCTATTACGTGAAGACAACGCCGATTTACGTTTAACAGAACAAGCTCGAGAGTTTGGTTTGGTTGATGATGCTCGTTGGGCTCGTTTTAACCAAAAAATCGAAAATATGGAACTAGAGCGCCAACGCTTGAAAGAAACGTGGATGAATCCAAACTCAGTCGGTATCAACGAACTGAATACACTTTTGAAAACGCCAATGTCGCGTGAAGCGAGTGGTGAGGATCTATTGCGCCGCCCTGAGATCACATACCAACAACTGACTTCTCTTGAAGCTTTTGCGCCAGCTCTTGAGGATCTTCAAGCGGCAGAGCAAGTTGAAATTCAGGTTAAATACGAAGGCTATATCCAACGACAGCAAGATGAGATCAATAAATCTTTGCGTCATGAGCACACCAAATTGCCGCTAGATTTGGATTACAAGCAAGTCAAAGGGCTGTCGAATGAAGTCATTCTTAAACTGAATACCGCACAGCCTGAAACCGTTGGTATCGCTTCTCGAATTTCTGGTATTACGCCTGCTGCTATCTCTATCCTATTGGTTTATTTGAAGAAGCAAGGTGTTCTTAAAAAAGGAGATGATGCGGCATGAGTGAATTAAGAACGCGTCTGGATCAACTCGTTAGCCAAACCGATCTCGAAGTCAACGAACAACAACGCAACCAACTCGTTGGTTATGTTGAAATGTTGGATAAGTGGAACAAGGCTTACAATCTCACTTCTGTGCGTAACCCGATGGATATGCTTGTGAAACATATCCTAGATAGTATAGTGGTAAGTCCTCACTTACAGGGTGAGCGTTTTATTGATGTTGGCACAGGTCCTGGTTTACCGGGTATCCCTCTTGCAATCATGAACCCAGATAAAACATTTTTCTTACTCGATAGTTTGGGCAAACGCATTCGTTTTATTAAACAAGTTCTTCATGAGCTTGGTATTAAAAATGTGACTACAATCCAAAGTCGAGTAGAAGAGTTCCAGCCTGAAGTAAAATTTGATGGCGTACTTAGCCGTGCATTTGCTTCAATGCTGGACATGGTCGAATGGTGTCATCATTTGCCAAAAGAACAAACGGGCCTATTTTTAGCCCTGAAAGGACAACTGCCAGAAGAAGAAATAGCCACACTACCAGAGTGGTGTTCTGTGACCGATGTCAAAGGTTTGAAAGTTCCAGAGTTGGAAGGTGACCGTCATCTTGTAATCTTATCTCGCAAGGGATAACAGCGAGGCATATTTGTGGGCAAAATCGTAGCTATCGCCAACCAGAAAGGTGGCGTTGGAAAAACAACAACGTGTATCAATTTAGCGGCGTCTATGGCGGCGACTAAACGCAAAGTATTGGTGATTGATCTCGATCCACAAGGTAATGCAACAATGGCAAGTGGGGTTGATAAGTATCAAGTTGATGCGACAGCCTACGAGTTATTGGTTGAAGATACACCATTTGATGATGTCGTCTGTCGCAAGACAACTGGTCATTATGATTTGATCGCAGCCAATGGCGATGTGACTGCTGCTGAAATTAAGCTAATGGAAGTGTTTGCGCGTGAAGTTCGCTTGAAAAATGCGTTAGCACCAGTTCGTGATAACTATGATTTCATCTTTATCGATTGTCCTCCTTCCTTAAACCTTCTTACAATCAATGCCATGGCCGCAGCGGATTCTGTTTTAGTGCCTATGCAATGTGAGTATTTTGCATTAGAAGGTTTAACTGCGTTAATGGATACCATTAGTAAACTGGCTGCGGTGGTTAATGACAACCTCAAAATTGAAGGATTACTTCGTACCATGTACGATCCACGTAATCGCCTAGCTAATGAAGTCTCCGATCAACTGAAAAAGCACTTTGGTAATAAAGTCTACCGCACAGTTATTCCTCGTAATGTTCGTCTTGCTGAAGCGCCGAGTCATGGTAAACCAGCAATGTATTACGACAAGTATTCAGCTGGAGCTAAAGCCTATTTGGCACTAGCTGGTGAAATGCTTCGTCGAGAAGAAATACCTGCATAATATCACTTAAAGGAATTCGTCCTCATGTCTAAACGTGGTTTAGGAAAAGGATTGGACGCGCTGTTGGCGACCAGTTCTCTTGCCCGTGAAAAACAGCAAGCGGCTTCATACAGTCAGGCGCTATCTTCTGATGGTGAATTAATGGATATTGCCATCTCAAGTTTAAAACCTGGCATGTATCAACCGCGCAAAGATATGTCTCCGGATGCTTTAGAAGAGCTGGCTGCATCCATTCAATCACAAGGCATCATTCAGCCGATTGTTGTGAGAAATTTAGCTGCGGGTGGTTATGAAATTATTGCCGGTGAACGCCGCTGGCGTGCTGCAAAACAAGCGGGTTTAAGGCAAGTTCCTTGCTTGATAAAAAATGTTGATGATCGCGCTGCTATTGCGATGGCACTGATCGAAAACATTCAGCGTGAAGATCTGAATGTTATTGAAGAAGCGCAAGCACTTGAGCGCTTACAAGAAGAGTTTAAACTGACCCATCAACAAGTTGCCGATGTGATAGGTAAATCACGAGCGACCGTAAGTAACCTACTAAGGCTGAACCAGCTTGATGATGGTGTAAAACGTTTAGTTGAGTCGAAGCAATTAGAAATGGGCCATGCCCGTGCTCTTCTTATGCTTGAAGGTGAACAACAAACGGAAGTTGCTGAGCGCGTCGCTGAAAAGCAATTGACGGTTAGACAAACTGAACAATTAGTGAAAAAGTGCTTAACACAGACATCTGATCAAGAATTGCCCGCGGAAGACGCAGATGTACAACAAATGTCACAAAAATTAAGTGAAATGTTGGGGGCTAAAGTTTCAATTGTTCGCTCTAAGGGCGGTAAAGCCAAAGTGACGATTAGTCTTGATGAGCCTCACAAATTAGAGCAACTAATTGCCAAGCTTGAAAGCTAAATGAGATAATTGATTTAAATCAATTATGATAAAAAACATTTTTTATTTGAAAGTTGTCGGTTTGTAAACAAAATTGTAACTTTTTGCTGTGTTTCAATTGCAATCAGTTAGAGTGACCGTATAATTTTCGCCAATTTCCACTGCCCTATGTTGTAGATGAGCTGTGGACATTACTAGAGGTACGAATACATGGTAGCTGCGTTAGCTAGACCAGGACGAGAGCTTGCTAAGCAATTGTTAATGATCCAGTTTGGCGCGGTTATGGTTGTGGCAGCAGGGATGGCGGTAGCTGTAAATGCTGAATGGGGGCTTTCTGCGCTGGTTGGTGGTGGCATTTTTGTCATTGCGAATGCGGTTTTTGCGCTGTGTGCTTTTATGTTTAGTGGAGCTCGTGCTGCAAAGCAGATTGCGGCCTCTTTCTATACAGGCGAAGTACTCAAAATCCTTATCACAGTTGCACTGTTCTATGTTGCCTACATGTATATGCAGGTGGAACTTGTTCCCCTCAAACTAACCTATTTGCTGGCTCTAGGTATTAATATCTGTGCGCCAGTGCTATTCATTAACAACAAAAAATAGGATGAGTTATGGCTGCGCCAGGTGAAGCGCTAACATCGTCCGGATACATTGAGCACCACTTGACAAACCTGTCTCTTGCGAAGATTTCTGAGCATTACGATTTAGGTCTATCAATTAGTGAAACAAGTTTCTGGAACGTACATATCGATAGCC
Source organism: Vibrio sp. S12_S33 (assembly GCF_963889785.1). NCBI lineage: Bacteria > Pseudomonadati > Pseudomonadota > Gammaproteobacteria > Vibrionales > Vibrionaceae > Vibrio > Vibrio sp. S12_S33. The sequence goes on from NZ_CAWPQZ010000016.1 coordinate 59,874, forward strand.
TGTTTTTTTCCTTGTTTACTGGCTTAATATTCTTATGGGTATTTCGTTCAGTATCAAAGAAAGCAACAGCGGGTGTACCAGGTAAGCTTCAGTGTTTTGTTGAAATGGTGGTGGAATTTGTCGATCAGAACGTCAAAGACACCTTTCATGGACGCAATCCACTTATAGCACCGCTGGCACTGACTATCTTTTGTTGGGTATTGTTGATGAACATCATGGATTTAATTCCAATTGATTTCTTACCGTATCCAGCAGAACATTGGCTTGGTATCCCTTATTTAAAAGTGGTTCCTTCTGCTGATGTGAATATCACCATGGCTATGGCTCTAGGCGTATTTGCGTTGATGATTTTCTACAGCATCAAAGTGAAAGGTCTAGGTGGTTTTGCGAAAGAATTGGCTTTACATCCATTCAATCACCCAATCATGATTCCGTTTAACCTACTGATTGAAGTCGTGTCGCTCTTAGCGAAACCTCTTTCTCTTGGTATGCGTTTATTCGGTAACATGTTCGCGGGTGAGGTTGTATTCATTCTTATCGCAGCGATGCTACCATGGTGGTTACAATGGATGGGTTCACTTCCGTGGGCTATTTTCCATATTCTGGTAATTCTGATTCAGGCTTTCGTGTTCATGATGTTGACTATCGTATATCTGTCAATGGCACACGAAGACAGTGATCATTAATTTTTTAAGCTTTTTATTTGGGCACATAAGCCAACAACTATAAATTGGAGATAGTAATGGAAACTTTACTGAGCTTTTCTGCAATCGCGGTAGGTATTATCGTCGGTCTTGCTTCTCTTGGTACAGCGATTGGTTTCGCAATTCTAGGTGGTAAATTCCTAGAAGGTGCAGCTCGTCAACCAGAAATGGCTCCTATGCTACAAGTTAAGATGTTCATCATCGCGGGTCTACTTGATGCGGTTCCAATGATCGGTATCGTAATCGCACTTCTATTTACTTTTGCGAACCCATTTGTTGGTCAACTAGGTTAATCAACCGATCACACAAATTAATAATTTGTCGTTGATTAATACTTTTCGTTGGTGAACAAATAGAGGGGTAGCTGTTGTGAATATGAACGCAACTCTGCTAGGTCAAGCAATCGCGTTTGCACTTTTTGTGTGGTTCTGCATGAAATATGTATGGCCGCCAATTATGCAAGCGATCGAAGAACGTCAGAAAAAAATTGCTGACGGTCTATCAGCCGCTGAGCGTGCTGCTAAAAACTTGGATCTAGCACAAGCCAACGCTTCTGAACAAATGAAAGAAGCGAAGCGCACTGCAACTGAGGTCATCGAACAGGCCAATAAACGTAAAGCTCAAATTCTAGATGAAGCACGTGAGGAAGCTCAGGCTGAACGCCAGAAAATCCTAACTCAAGCTGAAGCTGAACTTGAATCTGAACGTAATCGTGCCCGCGATGAGCTGCGTAAACAAGTTGCAACTCTGGCTATAGCTGGTGCTGAGAAAATCCTTGAGCGTTCAATCGATAAAGATGCGCACAAAGATATTCTCGACAACATTACTGCAAAACTTTAAGGATGGGGGCGCATATGTCTGATTTTATTACAATCGCACGCCCCTATGCTAAAGCAGCATTCGATTTTGCGGTGGAGAAAAAGCAGCTAAGCCAATGGGCTCAAATGCTTGCTTTTGCTGCCGAGGTCGCAAAGAACGATCAAATTAAAGAGTTATTAACTAGCTCTACCTCTGCTGAGAAATTAGCAGAAATTTTGAACGCAATTTGTGGCGATCAGTTTGATGTTCACGCCCAGAACCTGATTAAGGTGATGGCTGAGAACGGCCGATTAAAGGCCCTTCCTGATGTTTGTAACGAGTTTCTAGCCTTAAAACAGGAACATGAGAAAGAGATAGATGTTGATGTTATTTCAGCCACTGAACTTTCTGAGAAACAATGTGCAGATATCAGCAACAAACTTGAGCAGCGTCTTGAGCGCAAAGTTCAGCTGAATTGCAGTATAGATGAGACCCTACTTGGTGGGGTTATAATTCGAGCCGGAGACCTAGTCATCGATAACTCAGCTCGCGGTCGTTTAAACCGCCTGAGCGATGCATTGCAGTCTTGATGGGGATTGGAGCATGCAACTTAATTCCACGGAAATTAGCGATCTAATTAAACAACGTATCGAAGCTTTCGACGTTGTTAGTGAAGCTCGCAACGAAGGTACTATCGTATCGGTAAGCGATGGTATTCTTAGCATTCACGGCCTAGCGGACGTGATGCAAGGTGAAATGATTGAATTACCGGGTGGTCGTTACGCGCTAGCACTAAACTTGAACCGTGATTCGGTTGGTGCCGTTGTAATGGGCCCATATGCTGACCTTAAGGAAGGCATGAAAGTTACAGGTACTGGTCGTATTCTTGAAGTACCAGTTGGTCCTGAATTGCTTGGCCGTGTTGTTAACACGCTAGGTGAGCCTATTGATGGCAAAGGTCCAATTGAGGCGAAGTTGACTTCACCTGTAGAAGTAATTGCACCAGGCGTAATCGACCGTAAATCGGTAGATCAACCTGTACAAACTGGTTATAAGTCAGTTGACTCGATGATCCCAATCGGTCGTGGTCAGCGTGAGCTTATCATCGGTGACCGTCAAACTGGTAAAACAGCAATGGCGATCGATGCAATTATTAACCAGAAAAACTCTGGTATTTTCTCTATCTACGTAGCGATCGGTCAAAAAGCATCGACTATTGCTAACGTGGTTCGCAAACTTGAAGAACATGGCGCGCTAGCTAACACTATCGTCGTTGTTGCTTCTGCGGCAGAATCTGCGGCGCTGCAATATCTAGCACCATACTCAGGTTGTGCAATGGGTGAATACTTTCGTGATCGCGGTGAAGATGCACTGATTGTTTATGATGATCTATCTAAACAAGCGGTTGCGTACCGTCAGATCTCGCTACTACTAAAACGCCCACCTGGTCGTGAAGCGTTCCCTGGTGATGTTTTCTACCTTCACTCTCGTCTTCTAGAACGTGCAGCTCGCGTAAGCGAACACTACGTTGATGAATTTACGAAAGGTGAAGTGAAAGGTAAGACTGGTTCTTTAACTGCTCTTCCAATCATTGAAACTCAAGCGGGTGACGTATCTGCATTCGTACCGACTAACGTAATCTCGATTACCGATGGTCAGATCTTCCTACAAACTGAATTGTTCAACGCTGGCGTTCGCCCTGCTGTTGACCCTGGTATCTCAGTTTCTCGTGTAGGTGGTGCAGCGCAAACGAAAATCATCAAGAAGCTATCTGGCGGTATTCGTACTGCACTAGCACAATATCGTGAACTAGCGGCATTCGCACAGTTCTCGTCTGATCTTGATGAAGCAACTAAGCGTCAGCTAAACCATGGTCAAAAAGTAACAGAACTAATGAAGCAGAAGCAGTACGCTCCAATGTCTGTATTTGATCAAGCTGTGGTTGTTTTTGCTGTCGAGCGCGGCTACTTAAACGATGTTGAACTTAGTAAAGTTCTAGATTTTGAAGCGGCTCTACTATCGTATGCTCGCGGTCAATATGCTGATTTAGCAGCTGAGATCGACAAGACGGGTGCTTATAACGATGAAATTGAAGCTCAGTTGAAGAAACTGATGGACGATTTCAAAGCAACTCAAACTTGGTAATAGGTCGGTGGCAGTCTCTGCCACCAACTAATGGAGAGTAACGATGGCCGGCGCAAAAGAGATACGTAGTAAAATCGGCAGTGTTAAAAGCACTCAGAAGATTACGAAAGCGATGGAGATGGTAGCGACATCGAAGATGCGACGTTCGCAAGATTCTATGGAAGCTACTCGTCCTTACGCTGAGACAATTCGTAAAGTGATCGGTCATATGGCTAGCGCGAATCTAGAGTATCGTCATCCGTACCTAGAAGAGCGTGAAGCTAAGCGTGTTGGTTACATCATCGTTTCTACAGACCGTGGCCTATGTGGTGGTTTGAATATTAACTTATTCAAAAATGCGGTTGTAGAAATGCAAGGCTGGAAAGAGAAAGGTGCAGAAATTGAGCTAGCTGTTATCGGCTCAAAAGCGACTGCATTTTTTAATAACTCAGGAGCCAAGGTGGCAGCCCAAGTTTCAGGATTAGGTGATTATCCTAGTCTGGAAGACTTGATTGGTGCTGTCGGCGTGATGTTGAAAAAATATGACAATGGTGAGTTAGACCGCTTATACGTGGTGTTTAACCATTTTGTTAATACCATGGTTCAACAACCAACGATTGATCAATTATTGCCTTTGCCTAAATCAGACGACAAAGATATGCAGGAACGTAAGCATTCTTGGGACTATATCTACGAACCAGAACCTAAGCCTTTATTAGACGCACTATTGCTGCGCTATATCGAGTCTCAGGTTTACCAAGGTGTAGTAGAGAACCTTGCATGCGAACAAGCTGCTCGAATGGTTGCGATGAAGGCTGCTACAGATAACGCTAGTAACTTGATTGATGATCTTGAACTTGTGTACAACAAAGCCCGTCAGGCAGCGATTACACAAGAACTATCGGAAATCGTTTCAGGCGCAGCAGCGGTTTAAGCTTAGGTAAAACAAACAGTTTAGAGGATTAACGATGGCTACAGGTAAGATCGTACAGATCATCGGGGCAGTAGTCGACGTAGAGTTCCCACAGGGCGAAGTACCAAGTGTATATGACGCTCTAAACGTTACGGACTCAAAAGAGCGTCTCGTTCTTGAAGTTCAACAACAGCTAGGCGGTGGCGTAGTTCGTTGTATCGTAATGGGTAGCTCTGATGGTTTACGTCGTGGAGTAACAGTTGAAAACTCTGGTGCTCCAATCTCAGTACCAGTAGGTACTAAGACCCTAGGTCGTATCATGAACGTTCTTGGTGACGCGATTGATGAGCGTGGCGAGATCGGTGCAGAAGAGTTGTACTCAATTCACCGTCCTGCGCCTAGCTACGAAGAGCAAGCAAACGAAACTGCTCTTCTAGAAACGGGTGTAAAAGTAATCGACTTGATTTGTCCATTCGCTAAGGGTGGTAAAATCGGTCTATTCGGTGGTGCAGGTGTAGGTAAGACCGTTAACATGATGGAACTTATCAACAACATCGCGCTAAAACACTCTGGCCTATCCGTATTTGCGGGTGTAGGTGAGCGTACTCGTGAAGGTAACGATTTCTACTTTGAGATGCAGGAAGCGGGTGTTGTAAACATCGAAAAACCTGAAGAATCAAAAGTAGCAATGGTTTACGGTCAGATGAACGAGCCACCAGGTAACCGTTTACGTGTTGCACTGACTGGTCTTACAATGGCAGAACGCTTCCGTGACGAAGGTCGTGATGTACTTCTGTTTATTGATAACATCTACCGTTATACCTTGGCGGGAACCGAAGTTTCTGCACTGCTAGGTCGTATGCCTTCAGCGGTAGGTTACCAACCTACACTAGCTGAAGAAATGGGTGTGCTTCAGGAGCGTATCACGTCAACTAAGCAAGGTTCTATCACGTCTGTACAGGCGGTATACGTACCAGCGGATGACTTGACTGACCCGTCTCCAGCAACAACATTTGCGCACTTGGATGCAACGGTTGTACTTAACCGTAACATCGCTGCTATGGGTCTATACCCTGCGATCGACCCGCTAGATTCAACATCTCGCCAGCTTGATCCATTGGTTGTCGGTCAAGAGCACTACGATATTGCTCGTGGTGTTCAGCAGACGCTTCAGCGTTATAAAGAGCTGAAAGATATCATTGCGATCCTTGGTATGGACGAGCTGTCTGAAGGTGATAAGCAAGTTGTATCTCGTGCACGTAAGATTGAACGTTTCCTAACTCAGCCTTACCACGTAGCAGAAGTATTTACAGGTGACCCAGGTGTTTACGTATCTCTTAAAGAGACTTTACGTGGATTCAAAGGTCTTCTATCTGGTGAATACGATGACGTTCCTGAGCAAGCATTTATGTACTGCGGTACTATCGATGATGCTCTTGAGAATGCTAAGAAGCTATAAGGCTAACTAGGAGGCGATATGGCAGCAATAACCTTTCACCTAGACGTTGTAAGTGCTGAGAAGAAACTCTTCTCTGGCCAAGTTGAAACGTTTCAGGTGACCGGTAGCGAAGGTGAACTGGGTATTTTCCATGGTCACACACCGCTGCTGACCGCTATAAAGCCTGGTATGGTGCGTATCGTTAAACTACACGGCCACGAAGAAATTATTTATGTTTCTGGTGGTATTGTCGAAATTCAACCTGGTACAGCGACTGTACTGGCTGATACGGCAATCCGTGGTGAAGAGCTAGACGCAGCTAAGGCAGAAGAAGCCAAACGCAAAGCTGAAGAAAATATTTTGAATCAGCATGGCGACATGGACTTCGCGCAAGCGGCCAGTGAACTGGCTAAAGCCATTGCTCAGTTACGAGTTATCGAGCTGACAAAAAAACGTCGTTAATTTGTTTTAGAATTAAGACGTGATGAAAAAGGCGACCAATTGGTCGCCTTTTTGCTTATTATTTAACAGAAAAGTGCCCAGATAAATTAACTAACAGAGTAATTACCGTTAAAATGCGGCTTAACTTTTTTAACGTCAATAGGTCGTCAATGAAATTTAGCGCAGTGATCCTAGCAGCAGGTAAAGGTACTCGAATGTATTCTAATATGCCTAAAGTGCTGCACACACTGGCAGGCAAGCCAATGGTTAAACACGTGATTGACACGTGTACTGGTTTGGGTGCTCAGAATATTCATTTGGTTTATGGTCACGGTGGTGATCAAATGCAGCAAGTATTGGCTGAAGAGTCGGTGAACTGGGTTCTACAAGCTGAACAATTAGGTACCGGTCACGCTGTTGATCAAGCATCTGATCATTTTCAGGATGATGAGAAGATCCTCGTGCTTTACGGTGATGTTCCATTGATCTCTGAAGAGACGATAGAAAGCTTACTTGATGCACAACCTAATGACGGTATTGCTTTATTAACGGTCGTTTTAGATAACCCGATGGGTTATGGACGTATTGTTCGTAAACACGGCCCAGTGGTGGCGATTGTTGAGCAAAAAGATGCTACTGATGAGCAAAAACTGATCAAAGAAATCAATACCGGTGTGTTAGTAGCAACGGGTCGTGATTTAAAACGCTGGCTATCTGGCTTAAGCAATGAAAATGCGCAAAGTGAGTACTACCTTACAGACGTTATTGCAGCAGCACATAACGAAGGACGTGCGGTTGAAGCGGTTCATCCAGCCAGTTCGATTGAAGTTGAGGGGGTTAATGATCGAGCCCAACTAGCACGTTTAGAGCGAGCTTACCAAGCCACTCAAGCGAAGAAACTGCTAGAGCAAGGGGTAATGCTACGCGACCCGTCTCGTTTTGATCTACGCGGTGAATTACAGTGTGGTATGGATGTCGAAATTGACACTAATGTCATTATTGAAGGTAACGTTACACTAGGCGATAACGTCATTATCGGTACGGGATGTGTGCTTAAAGATTGTGAGATCGATGATAATACGATCATCCGTCCGTACAGTGTCATTGAAGGTGCAACGGTAGCAGAAAATTGTACTGTAGGTCCTTTTACTCGTTTACGCCCTGGTGCTGAACTGCGTAATGACGCGCACGTTGGTAACTTTGTCGAAGTGAAGAATGCTCGTTTAGGCGAAGGTTCAAAAGCCAATCACTTAACGTATTTAGGTGATGCGGAAGTGGGACAACGTGTCAACATTGGTGCAGGTGTAATTACCTGTAACTACGATGGTGCCAATAAATTCAAAACCACGATTGGTGATGATGTATTCGTTGGTTCTGATTGCCAACTTATCGCACCAGTAACGATTGCCAATGGTGCTACCGTTGGCGCTGGAACAACCCTGACAAGTAATGTTGCTGAAGGTGAGTTGGTGATTACTCGCGTCAAAGAACGCAAAATTTCAGGCTGGAAGCGTCCAACTAAGAAGTAATGATAAAAATGCTGGCTCTTATGTAGAGCTAGCGTTTTCCTACCGCCATCTTTCTTTCTAGCCATCTCACGCCTTGCGAAACCAAAAGGATCAACACTAAGTATTCGAATACTAAAAAGGTGTAAATTTCCAACGGTAGGTATTCTGTCACAACCAATTCATTGGCTCGTCTTGTTAAGTCACTTAACCCAATAACGCTCACCAATGACGACATCTTCAAAATATAAACAAATTGATTCCCCAGTGGCGGCAATATTTGCCGTAAAGCTTGCGGCAATATAATCCAACGCATTTTTTGCCAATAGTTAAGTCCAAGCGCATTTGCCGCTTCATGTTGTCCAGTAGGGATCGCTTGTATGCCTCCTCGAAACACTTCGGCCATAAAAGCACTTTCTGCAATGGTTAATGCAATTACACCAGCCCAAAAGTGATTGAGTGATAGGTCAAATAAAGAAGGCAAGCCGTAGTAGACCCAGAGTAATAAAACCAGTACAGGGATAGCGCGAATAATTTCAACGTAAGTTCGGTTGAATAAGCGTAGCGATTGGCGTTCAGATAGCGCAGGTAATGCGACAATTAACCCCAATAGCATGGCGAGTAGCATGCTAATCAGGGAAATACGAATGGTATCCCCAAACCCAGCCACTAGAAATGAGATATTTTGCTGGCCTTGCTGGCTGGTGGGATCGAGAACATACCAGCCCCATTGATAGTCACTGCATCCGGTCAGCGTCAAAATAGTCATCATGAGTAAGCCACGTAATATCACACTACACCTTGAATAAACTAAAAAAAAACATTTGTTGCTGCTATGTTAGCAATGATGTTCTAACAAATGTGAATTATTTTAAGGAAACGATAATGAAGAAGATGCTTCTCGCATTAGGACTGTGTGTATTGTCAGTGAGTCAGGTGATGGCCCAAAGCCGTTTACATGAAATATTAGATAGTGGTGTGCTACGAGTTGGTACGACTGGTGATTGGAACCCAATGACTATGAAAGATCCTGCGACCAATGGCTATCGTGGTTTTGATATTGATGTTACCACTGAACTGGCTAAAGATTTGGGAGTGAAAGTAGAGTATGTCGCGACTGACTGGAAAACTTTGGTCAATGGTATTACAGCCAATAAATACGATATAACAGGCAGTGCCTCACTTAATATGTCACGCGCAAAAGTGGCCGGTTATAGCCAGCCTTATTTTTACTTGGCCTTTGTGCCTGTTGTACAAAAGAAAGATCTCGTTCGATACAGTGATTGGAGCGATTTTGATAAAGCAGAAATTAAAGTGGCAGCCACGCTTGGTACTGTGCAGGAAAAAATGGTTAAAGAATTTTTTCCTTCTGCGCAGCATATTGTAATTGAAGCGCCCGCTCGCGACTATCAAGAGCTGCTTGCTCGTAGAGCCGATGTCTCGGTGACTTCCAATGTAGAAGCGGCAACGCTGGTGGAGAAATTTAATCAGCTTGCTGTTGTACCAGTAAAAGAAGCTCGCAAACCCACGCCTATCTCAATGCTATTACCGCAAGAAGACCAAGTGTGGATCAATTATGTTAATCACTGGGTTGAACTAAAGAAAACGCAAGGTTTTTTCAAGCAAACTGCTGATAAGTGGGGATTGAAAAGTATTTAGTCATAATTAAATGATCGAAGCCGCTCATAACGAACGGCTTTTTTTTATTACTCTTTATCAGAAACAACCCGTGCATTATCAGGTGTGGTGAAGTGTTCTGATAATTGTCTATTCGAGACAATATAACCTATCCATACTCCACCCATACAAATCATAATCGCAATACCGGTTACCATTTGTGCTTGGCTTGCTAATGCTGCAACTAATGCGCTGGCTAAACTACTGACGCAGATTTGTAGGCTATTTTGTAAACCAGCCGCTGTTGCTGGGCTCTGTTTAGCACTGGATAAAGCACGGTTGACCACAATTGGATAAAGCGCACCGTTAGCGACTGCAATCAAACAGAAAGGCGCTAGAATTGGCCAAATTGAGGTCAATTGCCATTGTGAAGCGATGAAAACCAATAAGGTTGCCACGCTAAATAGACCAATTAAATGTTTTAGAACTTTTTCATCGCCGAACTTATTTACACCGACTTTACCTAAATATCCACCGACCATGAAAGCAATCGTTTGAGGAATAAAACTTAAGCCAATGTCTTTGGCTGCATAACCTAAGCGAGCCATAATTTCGGGCATACCGGTTAAATAAGCAAAGAAGGCTGCCGAAGCGCAAGCAAACATCATCACATTACCTAAGTAAGTCTTAGTACTTAGTAACGTTTTAATATCTTGTTTAATCGAGGTTTGCTTTGGTTGTGAAATCTCATTCTTTTGACCAAAGGTAAACACGACAAGCGCTGCGCCCATTAAAGTTAATGCGACAAAAATACTGTGCCAACCAAAGTTATCCGCCAATAACACACCTAGCTGAGGAGCCAATGCGGGAGATAACGCCACTAATGGCATGATGGTTGCGAACACTTGTTGGCTCGTTTTGGCTGGGTAGCGTTGAATGACCATGGCTTGCCAGATAACGGCAGGTGCACAAACCCCTAACGCTTGTACAAAGCGGAGCGCCAATAATTGCCAAACTTGTTCACTAAAAGCTAAACCAAATGAAGCCACAGTAAATAGCGCTAAGCCTGCCGCTAGTGTATTTCGGTGACCATATTTGTCTGAAGCTAATCCCCATAGCAGTTGACCTAACGCCATTCCTACCAGAAATACTGTTAATGATAGTGCGATCTGTTCTGGCCCTGTGGCAAAGTCGATTTCCATCGCTTTAAAAGCAGGAAGGTACATGTCGGTGGCAATGAAGCCGAGCATGGATAGGGCGGCTAAGTACAGCAACTGCAATTTTGATGCTTTCATTATTCTAACCATTCAAAAAAATTAATGAGTATTGATCCGGTTTTTATTGTTACCGGCCCTTATTTATCTACACTGTTATTCTATTTTTCGTTTAATATTAAATGAAACGCTAAATTTGTTAGTTATCAATCAAAAAATTTGAAGGGTTATGTTTTCCAAATCATCATTAGAAATGCTAGATACCGTTGCTCGGTTGGGAAGTTTTACTGCCGCTGCAGAGGTTTTACATAAAGTGCCATCAGCGATCAGTTATGGTGTGCGCCAAGTTGAACAAGATTTAGATGTATTGCTATTTCGTCGTTTGCCTAGAAAGGTCGAACTGACGCCAGCTGGCGAGCTTTTTATGCTGGAGGCTCGTCAGTTATTAAGGCAGATGGAGGAAGTGCGTGCCCAGACTAAGCGCGCGGCCCATGGCTGGCAAAAGACACTAAAACTGACACTGGATAACGTGGTTAAACTCGATAAGATGAAACCGCTGGTGGAAGATTTTTATCGCACATTTGAGTTTGCTGAGCTGCAAATCAATATGGAAGTATTTAATGGTTCTTGGGAGGCAATATCTCAAGGCCGGGCTGATATTGTGATTGGTGCAACCTCGGCTATTCCTGTCGGGGGGGATTTTGAAGTGCGAGATATGGGGTTATTGGATTGGGCATTTGTTATGTCGCCTAGCCACCCTTGTGTTCGAGAGCAAAACCTAACCGAAGCTTTTGTCAGTCATTTTCCAGCTATCTGTTTGGATGATACATCAAGCGTGTTGCCCAAACGGCATACCGGTCATTATCCACAGCAAAGACGTTTACTATTGCCTAATTGGTACAGTGCCATTGAATGTTTGAAAAATGGGGTAGGTATCGGTTATATGCCAAGGCACATAGCGCAACCTTTAATTGCTGATGGGTTGCTTGTTGAGAAAATATTGCCAGATGACAAGCCACTCAGTCAATGTTGCTTGGTATGGCGTAAAGACGATAATCATAAGTTGATTGAGTGGATGGTTAATTATTTAGGTAGCAGCCAACAACTTCACCAAGATTGGTTAAAAGCATTCTAAAAAAATGCCAGCCCTTCAGGCTGGCATGCTAACAATTATATTGAATTATGGGCGTTCAAAGATGGTCGCAATACCTTGGCCCAAACCAATACACATGGTCGCTAAGCCATATTTTGCGTTTTTTGCTTCCATTAGGTTGATAAGCGTTGTTGAGATGCGAGTGCCAGAACAACCCAGAGGGTGACCCAATGCAATCGCCCCACCGTTCAGGTTCACTTTTTCATCCACAACATCAAGTAGCCCTAAATCTTTAGCACAAGGTAAAGATTGAGCAGCGAACGCTTCGTTGAGCTCAATTACGTCCATATCCTGCATAGTCAAGCCTGCGCGTTGTAGTGCTTTTTTGGTCGCAGGAACTGGGCCATAACCCATAATAGAAGGATCACAACCAGCAACAGCCATTGATTTAACGCGTGCGCGGATCTTTAAGCCAAGCGCGTTTGCTTTCTCTTCGCTCATGATCAGCATGGCAGAGGCACCATCTGATAGTGCCGATGAGGTACCTGCAGTCACGGTGCCATTGACTGGGTCAAAAACAGGACGTAGTTGTGATAGTCCTTCTACAGTAGTTTCAGGGCGGATTACTTCATCAACATCCAAGGTAAAAAGCGTGCCATCTTCAGCATGAGCTTCCATTGGGAGAATTTCATTTTTGAAGCGACCTTCAACGGTTGCCGCATAAGCGCGTTGGTGTGAACGAGCGGCAAACGCATCTTGCTGTTCACGGCTAATGCCATGCAATTTACCGAGCATTTCTGCGGTTAAACCCATCATACCAGCTGCTTTGGCGACGGTTTTTGACATTCCTGGGTGAAAATCAACGCCATGTGTCATCGGTACATGGCCCATATGCTCAACACCGCCTACTAGGCATATATCTGCATCGCCAACCATGATAGCGCGTGTGGCATCGTGCAAAGCCTGCATAGAAGAGCCACATAAGCGGTTGACCGTCACTGCGCCAATCTCAATTGGTAAGCCAGCTAGTAACGCAGCGTTACGCGCCACGTTAAAGCCTTGCTCTAACGTTTGCTGTACACAGCCCCAGTAGATATCTTCGATTTCTAGCGGGTTCACTTGTGGGTTACGGGCTAAAATACCTTTCATTAAATGAGCAGATAAATCTTCGGCACGAGTGTGACGAAATGCCCCGCCTTTTGAACGGCCCATTGGGGTGCGCAGGCAATCAACAATTACGACATTTTTGTTATGTGAAGTCATTTGGGCATCTCTCCTTAGATAGAACTTGCTTGCTGAGCACCGTAGAAGGTCTCACCTTTTTCTGCCATATCAATCAGCAGTTGAGGTACTTGATACATCGCGCCCAATGTTTGGTATTGGTTCGCCATCGCAACATAATTTTGTAGCCCGATACTATCGAGATAGCGGAAGACGCCACCTCTAAATGGAGGGAAACCTAGGCCGTATACCAATGCCATATCTGCTTCTTGTGCTGAGGCTATGATTTTTTCCTCTAAGCACAGAGCAACTTCATTGATCATTGGAATCATCATACGTTCGATGATGGTTTGATCTTCAAAGGCTCGTTTGTCACCGCATTCTGCATTGAATACTGTAAGTACCTCTTCAGAGAAGGTTTTCTTCGGCTTACCTTTTTTATCTAATGTATATTGATAGAAACCACTACCATTTTTCTGGCCATATTTATTGGCATCAAATAGCGCATCAATTGCATCGCGCCCCTGTTTACCCATACGTTCAGGGAAACCTTGAGCCATTACTGCTTGAGCGTGGTGGGCTGTATCAATACCAACCACATCGAGCAGATAAGCCGGCCCCATTGGCCATCCAAACTTACGTTCCATCACTTTATCGATTTGCGTGAAATCTGCGCCATCACGTAGTAATAAACTAAATCCGCCGAAATAAGGGAAAAGTACGCGGTTTACGAAGAACCCTGGACAGTCATTGACTACGATAGGTGATTTACCCATTTTTGCTGCGTAAGCGACAACGCGGTTGATGGTTTCATCAGATGTATGTTCACCGCGAATAATTTCTACCAATGGCATCCGATGGACAGGGTTGAAGAAATGCATGCCGCAGAAATTTTCTGGACGCTTGAGTGATTTCGCTAATAGGTTAATAGGGATGGTAGAGGTGTTAGACGTGATAACGGTTTCTTGATTGACGTTTTCTTCCACTTCACTCAATACAGCCGCTTTGATTTTTGGATTTTCAACCACGGCTTCGACGATCACATCCGCTTGTTCAATACCTGCGTAGTGAAGGCTTGGGGTGATAGACGCCAATACGCCCGCCATTTTGAACCCATCAATTTTACCGCGTTGCAACTGTTTGTTGAGTAGCTTCGAAGCTTCAGTCATGCCTAAGTTGAGTGATGATTGTGCGATGTCTTTCATCAAAACAGGCACACCTTTCACTGCTGATTGGTAGGCAATACCTCCACCCATAATTCCGGCGCCAAGTACGGCTGCTCTTTCTGTATCTTTATTGGCTGATTTGGCTGCTTTTTTTGCCAGTGCCTTGATGTACTGATCATTGAGAAATAAACCGACTAACGATTTAGCTTCTTCTGATTTAGCCAGTTTAGCAAAGTGTTTACGCTCAATAGCCAATGCTTCATCGCGAGCGTAGCGAGCTGCTTCTTCAATGGCAATTACGGCTGCCATTGGTGCTGGGTAATGAGGCCCTGCATGTTGAGCAACTAAACCTTTCGCCATTGTGAAGCTCATCATCGCTTCTAATTTGCTGAGTGCGAGCGCTGAAGTTTTTTGCTGACGGCGAGCTTGCCAATCGATTTTTTCATTGATGGCCGATGTTATGGTTTTTATGGCTGATTCAAGCAGTTTGTCGCTGTCGACAATGGCATCAAGCAGACCAATTTTTAGGGCTTCTTCTGCTCGACATGCTTTACCTTGAGTAATGACTTCCATGGCGCTATCAGCACCAATCAGGCGCGGCAAGCGTACACAACCGCCAAACCCAGGCATGATACCGAGTTTAGTTTCAGGTAAGCCAATGCTAGTGGTTACATCACCAATGCGAAAATCGGTAGCGAGTACACACTCACAGCCACCGCCAAGCGCGTGGCCTTTCAAAGCAGCAAGCGTTGGAACGGGTAAATCCTCTAGCTTGCTGAAAATGCTGTTGGCAAATTGTAGCCATTGATCAAGCTCTTCGGTTGGTTTAGCGAAGAGACCTAAAAATTCGGTGATATCGGCACCGACGATAAATGACTCTTTATCCGAAATTAGGATTAGTCCTTTAAGGCCTTGGTGCGTTTTAAGTGCATCGAGTGCATGGTCGAGTGATTCAAGAGTGGCAAGGTCAAGCTTATTGACTGATTCTGGAGAGCAGAAACTTAACTCAGCGATACCGTCTTGTAATTCCTTTACCTGTAGGGTGTTGGCTTGGTAAATCATTGTCTATCTCCGTGACATACAATCTTCTGACTGTGTGTGAGAGTTTTTGTTGTATTAATTGTTCTGGTTAGACCAGTAGGGGTAGTTTGAACTGTCGATTGTTTAATTTCAATACATTTTTTAAACAACTGTTTAACATTGTGCGCTAATGCAGATGATCACTGATTTTTTTATTGCGCGTGTTACACTGCCGATATTCTTCGTTTTAACTGCCTAACATGAATGTTCAGCCATATTTGATTCCAGCGTTGCCCGCACAGTTTGAAGAGGAAATAAAGAAAAGCCTCTTTATCACTTATCTTGCGCATACACCGAATGTGGAAGCCGCAAAAGCTTTCGTTGAACAGATAAAAGCAAAGCACAGTGATGCAAGGCATAATTGCTGGGGGTTTGTCGCAGGACGACCCGAAGATTCTATGCTATGGGGTTTTAGTGATGATGGTGAGCCTTCTGGAACTGCTGGTAAACCGATTTTGGCGCAATTATCTGGTTCCGGTGTCGGTGAATTGACTGCTGTGGTGACTCGTTACTCCGGTGGCATTCGCTTAGGAACGGGCGGATTAGTGAAAGCGTACGGTGGTGGTGTTCAGCAAGCGCTTAAGCTGCTTCAAACAATTGAGAAAAAAATCACCGTAAAGCTGCGCCTAACGCTAGACTACGGTTTTCTGTCTATTGCTCAGTCGATCGTGGTTCAGTATGAAGCGATAGAATTTGAGGCCAATTACACGGAACAGGTTGAACTCATTATTGAAATCGAATTGCGTCAAGTAGATGCCTTTACCCAAACTATGATTAATAAAAGTGGTGCGAAGGCAATGGTCGCCGCATTCGAAGATAACTAGGAAGTTAGAAGCTCAGCTTCATTTAAATAAGCAATGCAATTTCGATCTATTATCCGTATTGTCGGGCTTTTGCTCGCATTATTTAGCGTATCCATGCTTGCCCCAGCGCTGGTGGCCTTACTGTACCGAGATGGAGCAGGGGTGCCTTTTGTCACGACATTCTTTGTTTTGCTGATGTGTGGTGGTTTTTTCTGGTTCCCTAATCGTCGTTATCGTCATGAATTAAAAGCAAGGGATGGTTTTTTGATTGTTGTGCTCTTTTGGACGGTAATTGGTAGTGCCGGCTCGTTGCCTTTTTGGCTAGCCAATAACCCTGAGGTTTCCGTTACTGATGCATTTTTTGAGTCTTTCTCTGCGTTAACTACAACAGGGGCGACCGTTATTGTTGGATTAGACGAATTACCAAAAGCAATTTTATTTTACCGTCAGTTTCTGCAATGGTTTGGTGGTATGGGGATTATTGTACTTGCCGTGGCAATTCTTCCTGTGCTCGGAATTGGTGGTATGCAGCTATATCGTGCAGAAATTCCTGGTCCAGTAAAAGATACCAAGGTAACCCCGCGTATAGCAGAAACCGCAAAAGCTTTATGGTATATCTACCTTAGTTTGACGATTGCTTGCGCGGCTGCATTCTGGTTTGCTGGCATGACACTGTTTGACGCAATTTGTCATAGCTTCTCAACCATTGCTATTGGTGGATTTTCAACACACGATGCGAGTATCGGTTATTTTGATAGTTATGCTATTAACCTCATTACGGTTGTGTTCTTATTGATTTCTGCCTGTAATTTCACACTGCATTACGCTGCATTTTCAACTGGTGGCGTTCACCCCAAATATTACGTAAAAGATCCTGAGTTCCGTGCTTTTGCTGTAATCCAAATAATCCTATTCGCTATTTGTTTTTTGATGTTACTCGAACATCATTCTTACGACTCATTCTATGATGCGTTTGACCAAGCTCTATTTCAAACGGTATCAATATCAACAACAGCTGGTTTCACCACCACAGGTTTCTCGGATTGGCCACTATTTTTGCCTGTATTACTTTTATTCTCCTCTTTTATTGGTGGCTGTGCTGGTTCTACAGGCGGTGGTATGAAGGTTATCCGTATTTTATTGCTAACACTGCAAGGTGCGCGGGAGATGAAGCGGCTAATACACCCAAGAGCGGTGTACACCATAAAAGTGGGTGGAACGGCGCTTTCACAGCGAGTGGTCGATGCGGTATGGGGATTTTTCTCTGCTTATGCGCTTGTATTTGTGGTCTGTATGTTGGCATTAATCGCTACTGGGATGGATGAGCTCAGTGCATTTTCGGCCGTAGCTGCCACATTGAATAATTTAGGCCCAGGACTTGGTGAGGTATCGGTACATTTTGCAGATATAAATGACAAGGCAAAGTGGGTACTGATTGTCTCGATGTTGTTTGGGCGCTTAGAAATTTTCACACTATTAATACTGCTTACACCAACATTTTGGCGTAGTTAAGGATGTAACGTGCAAAAAGCTTTATTTCTCTATTCTTCTCGTGAAGGGCAAACTCTGAAAATTATTAACTACATAAGAGATGAGTTGCCTGAATTGGATTGTGAAGTGGTCGATTTACATCAAGCTGAAAATATTGATTTATTAGATTATGATCGCATTCTTATTGGTGCTTCTATACGTTATGGTCATCTAAACAAGAAGCTATACCAATTTATTGAACAACATAAAGCTGAGTTGCAAACAGCTAAGTCAGCATTCTTCTGTGTCAACCTGACGGCCAGAAAAGAAGATCAAGGCAAAGATACGCCACAAGGTAGTGTCTATATTAAAACCTTTCTTAATAAATCGCCTTGGCAACCCACATTGATTGGAGTATTTGCGGGGGCTCTTTATTACCCACGTTACCGTTTCTTCGATAAAATTATGATTCGTTTCATTATGTCACTCACTGGCGGAGAAACGGACACATCAAAAGAAGTGGAATACACAAACTGGAAAAAAGTGTCCATATTTAGCCAAAACTTTAAAAACCTGTAAATAAAAAGCATATTTTCAAGGTGTTTTGACTCTTTTTTAACCCAACGGATAAAAAACTAAATAAAATTGCAAAAAGGGGTTGCCAATGTGATGGCGATCTCTATAATGCCGCCTCACTGACACGGCACAGCCAGTAAGGGTTCAAGCCCACTAGCCAGTCAATCAGTAGGCCAAATTGGTAAGACGAAATAATTTAAAAAAGTGTTTGACACAAAAAATTATCTCGCTAGAATGGCCGCCTCTTCCAAGGGAGCTACGGCAACCAAACGAAGAACGCTCTTTAACAATATAAACCTATCAATCT
>NZ_CAWPQZ010000017.1:0-75863 GCF_963889785.1 Vibrio sp. S12_S33
AACGTATGGTGATGACCAATATCGCCCTTGCTAAATTGACGAATAATGCCATGCACGCGCTGTACTACAATGCCATCACGCAGCATCTCTAACTGCGCCGGTTTGTCCACCAGCTGCACAGCTTTGATGGTTGATTGACGACTCGCCAGTTTTATCTCGTAGCGAAAACCGTAACAGGTTTGACCGTTATCTAAGGGCTTATCCGACAGCGATTCGACCCCTTGATATTCACGCACCACTAAGGTGTCGTCTGTCAACCCATCCACTTTGAGCCTAAAACTTAACGTCGCCATTTATCTTCCTTTCCACTCATTTTTATTACAAATAGAATGGCTACAGCAAATACAGTGCCATCTATTTCATCTTATTATTCATGTGGTTATATTTGTGGTGAGTTTTTAAAGCAACATACTGCCTACGTTAAGCAAAAAACTGCTTCAAACTCACCATTTTTTGCTTAACCCCACACGCTATTGAGCCACTTCACTCTCACTTACCAAACGTTCAAATTGCAGATCCAACTCGGCTATTTTCCAACTCAAGTTATTGAGTCTCTCTTTCAAAATAGTGAATTCCTGATTCGCTTGAGTGATATCACCTTTTGCCACTAACTCTTCAACGTAAGCAGCACGACCGTAAATCGGCGACAAACTTATCGCAAAATCCTCTAGTGATTTAGTTTGCCGTTGCAATTCAGACAACCTTCCTTTTTGCGCAAGCAGTGCAATGTTAGCCATTTTTGTTCGAGTTTCACTGAAACGTTCAATAATGCTCTCTGTCTGCTGTATAGCCTGTTGTTTCGAACTTAATAAGGTTTTCTCAACCTCTAGCACCGCGGTAGATTGTGGGTACAGTAATCGCAAAGCATTCAGTACTTGCTGAGCTTCAACTCGCGCGGATTCAAAAGAGATCACAATATTCTGCTCGATCGCACTTCGATACAGCGGGACAATATCTTTCGATAACTCACTGATTTTTTCAGCAGAATGCTGCTGTTGAAAAGCCCTCACCTGATCTGTGCTACCCAGTGCTGGGCGCGCTTGTGATGTCGCATAAGGCATCGAATGGAAAAACGGTAAATACATAACTGAAACATAGACGACCGCCACAACCAAGATGCCGGCAACAAAAGTCATCACATGCGTAATACGAGCACGCTTTTGGTTACGTTCTGCTTGCACTTTATCGACTTGGTTATGGCGTTTGAGTAATGAGTGATATTGAGTCTCTAAGCGATCGATATGCTCAAAAATCGTAAAACCTACCCCTTCAAAGTCAACTAAACAATCCGGTTGCTGAGACTCTAAAATGGTATTCAATCGTTCGCAAAACCGCTCACAACGATAAAGATCTCTTAACGATTCATAGTTAGGACGAAGATCTTTCAACTCCCTCACAACTCGAGCGTTAACCCAATCTAAAACCTCTTTACGCATTTTGGCTGCTTTCACATCAGGTTGATGCAAATTACTTAAACAAGCGCATAACAGCTCTAACCCATTGGCATAACCAACTAACCCCTGCATTTTTAAACAAGCAACGGTGTAGTAACCACATAACAAAAGGTCAATACCTGGGCCTTTTGCCAATGTTTCACAAGCCTCTTTAACCACAGCCCAATCAGAACCACCCGATAACGGATTATGACGACGATTGATCTCATCTTTGACCCTTTGATAGGCATCAAGGTTACGAATCGCAGCTGAATCTTCTATTAGGTGAAAACGAGCATGGTCGATAAATATCGTATTGGACATAGCTACTGCGTCCTAAATTATGTGAGGAGCGATGACCAATCACTCCTCATTATTGTTAGTAAAGGGTTTTAGATAATTTGAAAGACTTAAATAACCGTTCAGTAAAGGGGTTAACGTCTGCTTCTGAGTTGAGTCGGTAGATCATCTCACCACCATCAACTGCAAATTTAAAGTCCACCGATGTCTCACTTGCGCCCACAACATCACCGTGTTCCAGTAAGCGGAAAAATGCCCATGGTCCTTGAATATTAATGCTTCGCGGCGACATGTTATTTTTGGTGGGTACCAGCGTCACTTTAGATATCGCGGAATCACGCAACGTATTTGGCCAAATAAGTTCAACGCTATCTCGAGGTCCATGGCTATAGGCAAGGTATTGACCATCTACATTCAAAACACTGCGACGCTTGTTCCCACTTAGGCGTAATGGCTCAACAGAGAAACTTACATCCAAAATACCTTTGCGATTAAAGAATGCTTGCTGGATTTTTTTCGCTTGTTTGAGCTGATCAAGTACATCTTTACGAATAATCGACTGCGCTTTATCGTCGTCGTTCACCGTAATATTCTCTTCCACAAACATTTTTAGTTGGTTGTTATAGAAGTTATCCAACGTACCATTCGGGGCAAAGAAGGCTTCAAAATCCGACAATGAACTGTCTTTATTTGATGAAACATTGAACGGATAACGGCCAGCTAGCTTCTCTTTGAATGTCTTATAAACGTCATCATGCCAACGCACTTCGAGGTGTTTAATCGCCTCTTGTTTGACGACATACCAACTTTCATCGGCCAATTTAGCAACCATGGTATCTAGCGGTTTAGGCAGCCCTGAGGCAATACGCTTTAGTGTATAAATTGGGTCGGCATTGACTAACTTCACGCGTGCTTTTGTTGCATCAAGAGCCGCCATACCAACATCAGGAGCGTCTTGAATAGACTTGAGGTAGTTTTGCAAATCCTCCACTGCAACCAAAACCTCATTGATGTAAGCAGGCTTATCACCCACTGGCGTTAGCATCGCGTTAAGCTCAGCAAAAGGAGCATCAATCAAAGAAGCCACTTTATATTTTGGGTTCTTTAACAACTCTTTTTGCGCTGCTTCGTCTTTTGGCACACCCGCATACATTTGAGTATTACTTTCAAGTGTGCGTAACAGACGCTGCATTGGCTCAATATTACCGGTAAAGTTTTCTAATACCGACACCGCATCATTAATATCACTGAAATACTTTACGCTAATTTCATTTAGTGCAGCACGCCAAGTATTGGTGTAATCCGCTACGTACAAATTGCGAATTTTGTCACGCAAAGACTGCTTATCTGCTTCACTAAATTGTGCAGACTTCGACTGACCTAATACCCAACTATCGATAAGCGCGAGTTCTGATACTGACTCCGACTGTGGCATGAAGTAGTCTTCAAAGCCTTTATGCGTCAGCATCTGTGGAATATACAATGCACTACTGTTAACAACCCTTTCCTCAAACACCACATCAAATACCGGGCCGACAAGGTTACGTAAATTGATGGAGGGACCAAGCACCGTTTGCGCATTCAACTTTAAGTTACGGTATACACGTTGATCATTGGGCATCGAGCCTAATTGCATTTGAACGTTGGCCACCACTTGATCATAGGGTTTCATCACTTGCTCAGCATTGAGATCACCATTTGCTCGATCACTGGCTAAGTCGGTATGCAGCATGGCGTAATCTAAGTGGCCGAGTAACTCTTCTTGAATCAAACGCTGACCGGCGAACTCACGCTGCCAGTACTTGGAAAAATAATCGAGAACGTAATCTTTATAACGTCCACTTTTGTCGACCATCATTCGATAAACACGCAATACAGCCAGTTTTTCCTCATCCGTTTTCGCTTGGTTAAGCTGTACCACCACATCCGCCATCAGCAGAGGTAAGAAGCGACTTTCCAACAAGTTCAGATATGTGGCTTCCACCATGGGACCAATCGTGTGCCCTTGATACAACCCAAAGTCAGAAATGTATTGTGGTTTTTCACGGAAGAAGCCAAATTCAAGTGTCGCTTCACGTATCTTATTTAGTGGTTCCAATACATCTTGTTGAGAAGCAAGATAGATATTGGATGGAAACTCATGTTTGTACTCATTAACTTTAGTTAACACCGCGTCTGAATGCTTTACGTTGGCTAAGTAGTAACGGTGCCAAGTCCCCACCAGCAAAACGGTGGCAATAGAGCAGGCCACAACAGACAGCCCGATTAAGCGTCGCTTTTGTTTTGCTACACGGAAATTATCAGATGCCAAACCGGCTTCTGGGTAAATGACGTTATTGAATAACTTCTGCGTGAAATAAACGGTTGAATTTTTGGCTTGTTGCGCTTTGTTAATTGCATGGTCTAGGCCATAGCGGCGCGAAGCTGCATCGTCAAAAGCGTTAGTTGGAACACCTTGTTGATAAACTGAGGTAAAGTAAGCTCCACGCACTAAAGCTGATGTAGAAAATTGATCACTTGCCAATGCGTCATTAAAAAATTGCAGCAAAATCTCTTTCAAGCCCGAAATTTGACGAGTAAAGCTATAGATTGCATTACGCTCTTCCAGATCCATAGGTACCGAAACAGCGTGAGGCAACACGGCGTTAATGTGCTCCACAAATTGGCTATAATCTACCGAAAATTCATTCAGCCAATTGTCTAAATCAGCAATTGAATCAAGAGAGAAGGTAAAGCCAAGCACTTCTTCACGCTGACTACGAGTGTAGTGTTTGAAAAATGGTTCAAAGCCATTGAGCAAATCAAGTTTGGTCAGCGCAATATAGACAGGTAGACGAGTAGACAGTGTTTCCATCAATTCGCGCAAGCGAGCTCGCAGCAAGTTAGCGTAAGCTTTGCGTTCAGTTGCCGTTGCGGTGGCTAGGTGAGACACATCCAGTGCCAATACAATACCGTTTAGTGGTCGACGGCTGCGCGTTTTTTCTAACCAGTTAATAAAATGCAACCACAAACGACGCTCCATCGCGCCATCATTATCGCTGCTGCGGTTACCCTGGGTGAGTAGTTCCCCATCCGGGTCAATCAATACCGACTCATCACCGATCCACCAATCAAACGAATAAGGGTTTTCACTTTTTTGTCCTGAAGCTCGCATTACTGAAGAGAAGACAAAGTTTTGTCCCGAACGGTTGATCAAACTAGTTTTACCGGCGTTTTCTAAACCAAGCACCAAGTACCATGGCAGTGCATACAGGTAGTCGCGCTTGTTGAGGTTCTCTTTCATGCTGACCATCACTTGGTTCAGCTCAACCTCTTGACGCTCTTCATAAGCTTGTATCGGGTCTTGGCGTAACTGTTCTTCTCGTTTTTGCTCCGCTTTAAAACCTTGTAGCTTACGCCACTGCCAAATACCCCAAACTGCCAAACTGCCCAATGTAAACAAACTGCTCGCAACCGCGCGCTCAGTAATTGAATCTAATGGTTTGTTATTTGTTATCTCTAACCAAGGGCCAGCCCACCAGATAGCTACATTCAATAAAATAAATGTGCTAAATAGCAAAATAGGCATCGCTGCCGCCATGCCAGGCTTTAATTTTTTCGCTATCCCAACAATAAATTTCCACATGGGTTCGTGTCCTTCGTTTACTCTGACGTTGTGTATTGTTCTAATTGATCAACTAATGAGGGTTCCCAATCAGTCACGCTCATGGTCGTCGCTTGAGCATGCAATGTTTGGTACTGTTCTTTCGCCATCGCATCTAAATTATTGGCATTCAATAAATCGGCTGACAGTAACCGCCAATAAAACTTGTCTCGCGGTTCACTGGCACCAACCAAACCATCGTTTAACATCGAAAGGGCGACCGCAATGCCCCCTTCTTTTGCCAAGGTGAACGCTTCTTTACGCTTTTCTTGCCAATCACCTGTTACTTGACCTTGTGAAGATCTATTGTGGCTACTCACCAGCCACTCTTTCACCGCATCGCTGATAAACGGCTCTCCACCTTTAAATTTGAGATCAATTAATGAAGGCAAACGCTCAAGAAATTGCTGGCTTTCACTAAGAATCGCTTCACACCACAGCGTTTTACCTAAGCTTTGCGCGATGTTGTAGCTCATCATCTGACCTTCAAACCAATAAGGTGCCATGGTTAAGCTTTGCTCAACCTTGCGCCATAACGCTAAGTCAGGGCTGCGCATTTGCTCTTGATACTCTTTCACTCTTTCTTGTGACATGGCCCGCAGCAGTGTTTCACCACTTACATCATGTTCAGGAGGAGAAGTAATACTCGACCAAACTGCATAACGTCTAACTCGAATCGCAAGGGTTAAGCCAAACTCTTGCTCTGAGAGAAACTCCGAGACCTTAAGCAACGTCTGCTTAGCGGCCTTATCACTTGAACTATCCACCGAAATTGAACTTGCCGGGCTCGTCTTAGGCTCAACGAGCGGTGTTTGTTCGACGCTTTTGTTGACTTGTTCACGCTCTGAGGCGCGTCTAAGTTCACTATTGATCTTAGTGACTAACGTTTTGACGCTATCAGACATTAAGCCAACGCTAGTGACTGATTTTTGCCAAGCATCAATAGCTGCATTAAGGTCATCACGGTCTTGCAAGTCGAACTGGGCAAAATCTATTTTGTCGATAACCAGAGCCAATCGTTGCACGATTTGGCTGAAGAATTTACGACGCGGTAAACCGCCTCTTTTCCCCGGGGCTGGGAAACAGTCCTCCCAGTACAGAGACATGAAGTCACCGAGTACCAATAACGAAGTGGTAAAACGTTGTGGCGTGACTTGGTTATGCAAACACTGCAAGAGATAGATTAAAAGTTTTAAATCCTTACTTTTCTCACTGAGTAACTTAAGCGAACTGTGCTCGACTTCATCCCATTGCACACTGCTATGAGCCAGCGAGCCCACCTTCATCATTTGGTCTTCAACAAAATCAAAAAGCGGGTCGTCAATTAATCGCTCGCCAACGGGGTTGTCGCGCTCTATCGGCTGAGTAATACAGCGTCGATAATCAATCAATTCCATATTGACTCCTTACCAGCCACAGCGCTGTTTTAGCGCTGTCAATGATTGAGAAAGTTGGCTGGTATCAAATTGCAACCCGTCCACCAATGCTGAATTGGAACGCAACACCAAACGATTTTCGCGCGCCATGGCTTTCATCATGTCAATAGCAGGCATACCCCGCCCCGATGAAAACAACAAGCCCAAATCATCACTACGCCAGGATTGAGCTGGTGTGTGAGCCACCGCCACTTTAATGCGTGGATCAACCACAGCATCAGGAAACGCAAGTTCCACTCGGCTCAAATTATCAATGCAACTCATCATCAGTATGGGTTTCGCATTTTCCGAAAAACCCGTATTGCCGTTTAGTGCAGCTAAGGTTACCCAAGCATTCCCATTCGTTTCATCGCCCTCAATAGTTAAGTGGCTATTCGCCCCTTCTTGATACTGACTGAGGCTATCAAAAGCACGATGCCAAGATAGTGGGGCAGAGTGCTCGGGGGTACTGGAAACCAACATGCTAGACGGGGGTTTAAAAACGTGGTCAAAGCAGCTTAACCTATCTAAACGAGAGGTGATGGTTGTACATTGCTGAGCTTGATCTAATACTTCTGTCGAAGCGTTAACCATTGAAGAGCATAAACCTAAAGCGATGGTGGATAAGGTCAACATCATTGTTTTCATGGTGTTTTTATCTCCAGTTTCTGGCATTTGTAAGCTAATGTCCGCTTGGGAATGCCTAAACTTTCGGCCGCTTTTGCTCGGTCACCAGAAAAGTGTTGCAAGCGTTCACGAATAATCCGTGACTCAAATTCACTGATGGCTTGTTTTAAGTCGTCAATTACTGCGAAATTGGTCGTTTCTTGCGACGTGACTTCCGCTTGAATGTACTGTTCAACTGCTGAGGCTGACTGCATTTGCATACTTACTAAACGATGCACAAAACAGTGTTCTTCGACTTGAGTTCCGTCTTGTGTTTGAGCACAACCAAATTCTATTAGGTGTTTAAGTTCGCGCACATTGCCAGGAAAATCATAACGTTTCAGACAATCGATCGCTTTATAATGCAAACCACGAATGTTTGTTGCATGTTGCTGATTAAAACAGTGTACAAAGTGCTGGCTCAACTGCTCAATATCTTCCAATCGCGAGGCTAAACGCGGCAACGTTATCGGATACTGGAATAATCGGTAATAGAGATCCTGACGAAATGCTTTGGTGCGAACCTGTTCGAACAAGTTGACGTGTGTTGCCGAAACCAAGCGAAAATCTGACGATAACTCTTTCTTACCACCGATTGGTCGAAAGGTTCGAGATTCAAGAACACGCAATAATTTGGCTTGTAAACTCAGTGGCATATCACCAATTTCATCGAGAAACAGCGTGCCACCATCAGCTTGTGCGATTAGCCCTTGCTTGTCAGTATCAGCACCAGAAAACGCACCTTTGCTATAACCAAACAGCTCACTTTCCAACAAACTCTCTGGAATGGCCGCACAGTTAATCGCGACAAAAGGTGCTTGTTTTCTGGATGAAAGTTGATGAACCGCTTGCGCTGCAAGTTCTTTGCCCGTGCCCGTTTCGCCTTGAACCATAACGGACAGATGCGAAGAGGCGGCGCTGACTATTTGCTCACGCAACTTTTGCATTTCTAAGCTGTTGCCAATCAATTGATTGGACAAATTAGCCATTAATGCACGACGAGCACTATCGCGCTGCGCATCAACCAACGATTGAGACAAATCTTGGCGACTCTGCTCTTCACGGATCATGTCGTTAAGCAGTGACCATTGATGTGTAAACACATTCACATATTTAGTGAATTCAGGTTGTTTAAACACCATTTCTAAACTGCAACTTTCACCAATCAATAACAGTATAGATTGTACTTGTTTGTCACCAATCGGCAGGGGGTGTATCAATACGCTATCAAACATACCAACCTGATTGGTCAACTGGCTGAAAGCACGATTCGATTGCCAAAAAACCAACTCATCTGAGGTCAATTGCATCGGTTTGGCCGATTGCAAAACATGAGCAAGCGGACAGTCAAAATCCGTCACAGACCACTGCAAATTCTGCTGATCGGTTTGCGGTTCTTGAGTGTGTGTTACTAATGAACGTCCATCAGAGCTTGGCACTAATAATAGACAGGTATCTAACTTAAGCTCTCGGCACATCGTCTCCACAAACATAGCCGCTAATTGGCTAGGTTTTCTGGCGACCACAAGCTCGGTCGCATAAGCTAACCAGTGGCCCATGATCACTCAACCTCTCCAATAAACTCACTATTTTCAGCCGCTAGATAAATACGATTTACAGGCTGCTTTTCTGCAAGTTTGTTTAATAACGCGAGAGAAATTGGCGGCAACAATTGACCTTCAATGATAGCTTCTAGCATACGAGCTCCATTTTCAGAGCGCGTGGCGCGGTTTAAAATCTCTTCGATTAGGCTGTCTTCTATCACCACTTCAGCGCAGTAGCGCTGCTTAAATAGTTGTTCGAGACGAGTGAGTTTTCCACGTACAATCTGCTCTAACACTTCTTTATTCAGTGGTAGATATGGAATGATCTCCATACGAGCTAATAAAGCTGGTTTGAAGAAAGCCGCCAGTTCAGGGTAAAGCTGCTCATCTAATAATTGTGGTTGTTGTGCATAGTCAACAATCGTCTGATAGCCTAGGTTAGAAGTCAGGAAGAAAACGATATTTTGACAATCGATCACACGGCCTTCGCCATCAGCAAGCTCACCTTTATCAAACGCCTGATAGAAAATATTCAACACTTCTGGGTGCGCTTTTTCTACTTCATCAAGCAGAACCACTGAGTAAGGCATTTTTCGAATAGCTTCAGTTAAAATACCGCCTTCACCGTAACCCACATAGCCCGGAGGTGAGCCAATTAAACGAGAAACAGTATGCTTTTCTTGATACTCGGACATGTTGATGGTGGTTAGGAATTGTTTACCGCCATAGAGTTGTTGCGCTAGTTGTACAACGGTTTCGGTCTTACCTACACCACTTGGTCCTACAAGCAAAAATGCACCTTTCGGACGCCCTGGACGACGTAAATCAGCTCGCGCGGTCAATAAATGACGGTGTACACGCTCTATCGCTGTATCTTGACCTTTGATGGCTTCGCCTAAAATAGAGGTTAAGTTGGTAATTTTATGCAGTTCATCACTGTTCATTTGATCAACAGGAACACCCGTCCAATCAGCAATCACTTCAGCGATTTGTTGCGAGTCAACCTGTGGGTGCATTAAACGTTCAGCATGTGGAATATTCTCTAGTGTTTGGTATTGCTCTTGAAGTTGAGCAAGCAGTTCATCGCGGTTTTGTTGCTTATCCTCTTCGTCAACATGCACTTCATCTAATAGCTGATCGCGCAGATTGATGATCGTTTCAATGATGGTTTTTTGTGCTTTCCAACTTTGAGTCAATGCTTCTTTTTCCGCTTCGTCAGCGATTTCTTGGTTGCATAATTCATCTAAGCGCTGAGTATCAACCACTTGACCTAAATAATGTGCGCGCTGCAACATGTCGATTTCAAGCTGGCGTTGATGACAGGCTGTCTCTAACTGTGCTAAGCGTTTAGGTGGTGTGGTGATATTAATCGCGATACGTGCACAGGCGGTATCAAGGACATCAATCGCTTTATCTGGCAGTTGACGGCCAGAGATATAACGCGCTGAAAGCTCTGCGGCGGCTTTTAATGCATCGTCAGTAATGAGTACGTTATGCGCTTTTTCATAAACACGATTCAAACCACGTAGAATATCCACGGCTTGCTCAATGCTTGGCTCTTCCAACTTGACCAGTTGGAAGCGACGAGTTAACGCAGGGTCTTTCTCAAAGTATTTTTTGTATTCTTTCCATGTGGTCGCCGCGACGGTGCTTAGCTCACCACGAGCCAAAGCAGGTTTGAGTAGGTTTGCCGCATCACTTCCACCTTCTTGGTTACCAGAGCCAATCAGGGTATGCGCTTCATCTATGAATAAGATGATCGGTTTCGGTGAAGTTTTGATGGCATCAATAACGCCTTTAAGGCGTTTTTCAAATTCACCTTTCACCGAAGCACCCGCTTGTAACAAGCCTAGATCAAGCGAGTGCAACTCAACATTTTCTAGCTGAGTAGGCACATTGCCAGCAACGATTCGCAAAGCGAGCCCTTCAATCATCGCACTTTTACCGACACCAGCATCGCCGACGACAATCGGGTTATTTTTACGACGACGACATAAGATGTCGATCATCAAATTCAACTCGTTTTCACGGCACAATACCGGGTCAAGCTCACCGTTACGGGCTTGAGCTGTCACGTTAGTGCAATATTTATGCAGTGGAGAGGAAGCTGCATCTAATGCCGCAGTCGGTTGTGCACTGCTGGTTTTTTGTTTTTCAACCACCGTCTCAGAAGAGTCTTGTAATAAAGAATCAAAACCTTTTTTGAGGCTCTCTTTATTGATGTGCTCAAATAGGCGGATCAAGTTTAATGGCAGATAACGGTCAGCACGGGTCAGCGCTGCTAGCAATACGGCACCAGAGCGCAAATGGGGCTGATTCAATTCAGTGGTGGAAAGTAACCATGCTTCTTGCAGCAACTCGACTAATAAAGGCGAAAATGCAGGATAAGTATCCAACACTTGCTCGCGGGCGTAGCTTGCGCTGATCGCCTGTTTAATTGCATCTACTTCTACGTTGGCTTGCTTAGTAATAATGCGAACATCAGAAAGTGGGTTTTCAAGCAATACATCTAAGAAGTGTTCGTAAGTTACTTCAGGGTGTTGACGTTCAATACATAATGACGCGGCTTGCTCTAGGGCTAGCTTACTCTGCTCATTGAGTTTTGAAATTAATGTGGGTAATTCAATACGGATCACTACAATCACCTAGCCTTTTATAATTAGAGTATTTGGTTTAACTGGTTTAATACGTCGCTCGATTGGCTGTGTAATAAATAGGAATACCCTAAAAATACACTGACCCATATGACGACAAAGCCGAGTAAGACAGACCAAACAGGCAACTGTCGGCTTAATTTATATTTTGATTTCACGACATGCTCAGTAGCGCACGTCAGCTCTTGGGGTTCACTTTCGTCTAAGGCACTCACGGCACCATGCAAACGAGCGATCACCTTTTCACGCTCGTGGTGGCCATTTTCCATCACTCGATATTTGCCTTCAAAACCGAGCACCAAACACTGATAGATAAACTCCAGTAACGGACGATAACGTTTAGGCTCACCTTCTAGTCGGCTTAAAATAGTGAAGACTTTCTCGCCGCCCCAGGTTTCATTATGGAAGCGCGACAACATTGAGTGTTCAGCCCAAACACTAGAAGAGCCCCAGCCAGTTCCCATAACCGCTTCGTCCAAAAACGCACACAAAATGTAGCGATAGGCCATTAAAATCGCATGTTCAAAACCTTGCTCCGTGAGCTCTATTTCAATCGCTTTGATCTCTTCCACGGTCTGTTTGTAAATTTGTTCAATGTTGTCGCACTCAGATAAGCTTCTGACACGCAAAGACAAACCAAACAGTGGTGTTGCTGCATCAATCAAGGTATTGGGGTTATCACCACGTAGTTGAAACCAATAATCTTGGTCATGGTTCATTTGTTCAACGCTGTCAAAAAGCAAGTTGCTGTACTGCGTATTTTTCTTGTCGTTATCCATCATCAGCTCCTAATCGCCCAGAATTGCAGGTCAAGATCTTCAAATGCACCAGCCACATGGAAAGCAAAACCGCTTGAGTGACCAAGCATTGACCAAGCTGCGCTAGTTTTATCTAATTGGTAATAGGTGTAACCCGCGTGATATGGCAGTTGTCTCGGTGCTACAGGTAATGGTGTAATTGGAATACCTGGCAATTGCAGGGAAATCAATTCACGAATTTTCTCAACTGACGACACTTTCGTTTGCTGAGTGAATAAACGACGCAGTTCATCCAATGGCATGCGAGCTTTGACAGCAATAATGAATTCTGCACTCTCTACTAATTGAGGATCATGAATAGGCGCAACCATCAGGCCGTACTTACGCTTGTCTAACTGGATAGAGACCGCTCTCGGTTCTAGTACAATGCTGAGACTTTGTCTTAAGTTGCGAATTAACGGCCAAAAAGAGTTGCTTGGCATTTCATGGTTGTAACTTGGAATGGTCGGTGGCAAACGACTTTCATCAGTGAACGTTGCTAACTCTCCACAGACACACGACAAGCATTCAAATAATCGCTCTGGGTGCAGGCTACGAAGTTCAGCCAAGTGTTGCATTTGTGGCTGTAGACGATTGAGTGCTTGCAACAGCATAAAGTCCGAAACATCAGCAACACCACCTTGTGAAGGAGAGCTAATACGCTGCGCAATATTTTTTGCTCGCTCACGCATCAAGCCAGAAATTTCATTAATAAATCGATGCAGCGCTGCATTACTGGCGACATTCAAATGGCAAGGGATAAAGTCCGGGTCAAGTACCACGCTGCCATCTGGACGCTTTTCTAAAATACGCGCGATCGCGATTGAAGCGTAAGAGCTACGGTCTTCCCTTTCTAACATTAACTGCATGCGTACCGGTGATACATCCAGTGTGGTGGTATCACCACGCACGGTATGGACATCACGCACTTCTAAGCGATTACTTTTATATCGCCCAGTTCCTCTTTCTTCTGGCCAGTTGATCTCCATAAGAGATTCACTACGTAGCGGGATCGCTAAATAAATTAACTGATTAGCAAGTGAGGCATCTTCAATCTCTAGTGCATCGGGTAACACATCTTCTTGAGGAATACGAAAAACGGTGCCATCTGGCATGATGCCCACAGCTCTTTCGATAGCAATGCGACCAAAAGCCAAATATTCAGGGTTTAATGACAGTTCCGATACACCATATAAATAACGACTGACCGACGATACTCGCTCATCGATATGATATTCAAAATAGCGTTGTTGTTGCTGGAAATGTTGGGGTTTAATGAATAGACCTTCATTCCAAATGACACGGTTACGTGCATACATCTTGTTATTCCACCCTTTCCAATTTTACGTTGTAGTCTTTGAAATACATCAAAAGGTGGTATTCCCGACCGGTATTAATCACCTTCACCGCTTTTTTCCATTCACTCAGTTCAGGTTCAGCAAAATGTGCCATGACACCAATGTAGTTTGTGCCTTCTTTAACCTCGAATGCGTTGACGAATTTGAACTGACCCGGCGTTAAGACATAGTCATAGTTGCCGATAAAATTACTTCGTAACGCTTTTTTGTAGTCAGCTTTTACTTGATCGTAATCAGCCGACATAAACATCGAATCGTCTTCAAGTTCAAACACCTGAACTTCTATTGGCGATGCCTCTCCCCAAATATTGGGGTTCGTACCTTCATCGCTGACAAGACTGAAAGTCACTTTGGTGGGCGCTTTGGCTGGCTCATACTTTTCTGATGAGCTGCACGCGGTTAAAAGCGTAAGCAACGTCACCAGGATAAAAGAATGCTTGTTCACCGTTATAGCTCCAGTTGTTTTTCACGAATTTTCTTGTCGTATGACTGCTCGAAAATTTCCCAAAACAACTTCTCGAAACCTTTCTGGCGATTAGAAGTTAGCTCTTGATAGTAATTGCAATACATCTGCCACGCCCATGACTCAGATGACTGATTTTGCTGATCGCTGTTGCGTTTATAATGGTGGAAACGGCGCAGCAATACCTGTGGAGAAAAAGCGTTTAAGATCTGATTCAGTGCTTCCGTAGTGGCATGCTGCATGGCCTCATTATGGTCGCGAACATTTTTAAGGCTTTCAGAAATGGCAGCCGGAGCCGACAAATGCACTAAGCTTTTATCAGCATCATATAAGGTTCGGATGGTTTCTTCGTACGACAGTCCGAGCCTTAATGGGTTATCTTCTATCGGTTGTAGGTTACGATTCATCATTCCAAAACGTCCTTCACGAACTTGCTGATGCAGCTCTAACAACCCCTGCACACACGCTTGCAACGACAGGCCTAGTTCTTCAGACAGCATATGCATTTTTGCCATGTCATGGTTATCGCCAACCTCAACACCGAGCCCATTGAGCATTGGACCGGTAAGCAGGTGTGAAGCATTCTCTAAAGTACTGCGCTGTACGTCAGTATGTGGTTGGTAACTTTTCGCTACTTCTTCTTCTAAAAGATCTAATACCTTGTCATCCATCGCTAAGCCCTCTGGTACGTTGTTATTGTTATCATTAAAATCGTGTTGTGTTGTGTGAACAGCCTGAACCGTTGACGTACGATCAACCCCCGCCGTTAATTCAGGTTGGGTTGGACGTTTACCAAGCCCTAGAATTTTCTTTAAACGAATCGATGACGTCATTTCATACTCACTGTCTGCTTGCGGTGTGAATTGCAACGGCGTTGGTCCGCTATCATTTCCCGTTAATAACGATGAACCTTGCTGAGGTTCAATTTTCTCGGCTTCTTCTAACAGCGACTCTTCTTGTTTTATGTCGTTGAACAACTCGTCCAAAGCCGTGATCGGGTCTGCTGAGTTTTCCTCAGGATTACTCTCTTCAGTGTCCAATTCATCCGACGATGCGTCTTTGAGCAAATCGATGCTCTGTTGCTCAAAAAGTTGATCGAGTGAGCCATGAGCCAAAGGGTCATCTTCTCCCACATTGCCAACCACCACTCGAATTTGGTAGGGACCCAACGTCACTTCATCTTTATGGCTAAGTTTGGCTAATTCACCTTGACCTAAAGGCATGTGCGAACCGTTGACATACGTGTGACCACACAAGTCTTGGATGCAGAATGCACCATCAACAATACGAATTTCACAATGATGATTGTGGATGTGTCCGGCTGAATCTCGGAGGCGCCAATGGGCATCATTAGCAGTACCTATTACGCCACCTTGTTGGTTAAAAATGCACTGCGCTGCTAAACCCGATTCAAGGTGTTGAACGTTAGTTACGATCAGTGAAAGAGTGCGTTTTTGCTGCATAACTTACTGCCTTACCTGTATAAGAACGTTTTTATCGGCTAAATTTTGGCCTAAAAATGAGGACCAACCTAAAGCTACACCGCTGTCACGAGACAAGCTCATAGTTGGCGCTTCGCTTTCATGCATAGTCAGTTCAAGGTCATACGCCATTTGCTCACGAAGGATGAATTCCACCAATTTGCATAATGGTTGGTATTCCTTACCTGACGGCAGAAAATCTACGAATCGCTCACGAGTTAAGCTTTTGATACAAATAACAAACTTACCATTACAATCGATGACTGATGAGCCAAGCATGCTGTTGATACCTAGCTCACCATTTTGTTTACCCAAACAACATTGCTGATGAGGTTCTATCTGTACTTTTCGTCTTACCCATTGGCGAATACTGACATCTTGTAAGTCAAAACAGTGAGCAACAATTCCCGATACCACTTGTGGGGAACGACTCCTTCCTGCCAAGGTGCCAGCATAGGCCAACATTTTGCACCAGTTGATTGGCGTCTCACCGCGCAGGTCGGCATCGCCTAACCCAACCAGAGAAAACAGTTGGGAAGAAAACTGATCTTGAGCTCCGGCTTGAAACCGCACGTAATAACGATATTTACGCCACACGCGGTACACCAAATTAATTAAGCGGTTATTAAAAAAATCTAAAAATGGGCGCTTAAATCCACCGGGATCTTCTTCCGCCAGTTGCTGCAAAATAAACCCAGGCAGTGGTGATTGCGCACCAGTCAAACCAAAGAAGTTGGTTTGCAAAACCAATCGTTCATCGTCTAATTCACGCAGATCAGTCACATCCGCAGGGGCGAAACCTAAGCTTGGGTTAGCACTAAACACCAACTGACACGCACGCTCCCAATCTTCAGATTCTGGATTCAGTGCATTCAGCTTTTGCAACAATTCAACCAATTGGTAAAAATTGTAAGTTCGAACGTCATTGGGTAAGCCAACCTGCGATTCCTGCAACGCAGTAATCTCTAGATCAACGGCTGCATTCCTGTCTGTGTTCCCCATGTATACTTCTCTTGGTTAGTCGCATTAATAACGATCAACTCATGAAACGAATTGATACTGGCATAAAGAGCAAAAAAGTGACTAAGTACAGTACCGAATAAGTAGAGTTCACCTTCCGAACCAAAACAGTTTTGATCGATATAGATCGTGGACTGTAAACCGCGCACTGGCAGTCCTCGTAAAATTTTGTCTACCGGTTGAGATTCGATTTTTTGAATACCTTCTAACCGTAAGCGCGCAACGCGCTCTGCTTGTCTGTCAACTAATGCCCTAAAGTCATACGCTCTCAGCACGCTGCTCAACGCGTCTTTTGAAAGAAGAGATAAATAATTAAGCGATAAATTCGATATCAACACCCACAACAAGCTACCATCAAGCACAGGTCTAAGTGATTGAGAAGGAACGGTAATATTACTGAATGTGGCGAATGGTGGTGAGCTATCTGTCGGCTCACAAATGTCACCAACACCAAGTTCTAATGGCAGTAAACGGTTAGTACAAGTCAGTTTCAGCGATACTGCTTCATCAACATGCATGGACTGGGTTTCGTCACCACGAATGAAAGAGATAAAATTATCAAAACCATCGCCACGAATGCTCTCTTTGACTCGCGTGCGGTAGTAAAGCGCTTCTCTGTTACGCACACGTTCAACTTCATGTTGAAAGCTTTCAAAAGCCGAGTAAACACGCTTTTCACCACGAATTCTTTGGCTGGCTTGTGTTTTATCTTGCCATCCAAAAACACCATCAACGCTAAATACCTCATAGTGTGATGGGTAGCGACTTGATGGCACAATCCGGTATTCAGAGCGTTTTCCGGTCAAATCGATAGGGTCTGCATCATGTTCAAACAGGTTAATCACCGGCGTACAGTACAACTGAAAATTGTCCTTACGGACTCGAACATCTGCTGGCAGCGTCTTACAAAAACTAATTTTCAGCTTAAATTCACCGGTTACAGATCTCGGCAAAACGCTCGCTAACCTATTGATATCAAAAAAATGAAATGCTTCTGGAAATGAAAGGTACTCTTGCAGTATCCGATAGCCTTCATACACATTAGATGGATAAGGCAACAGCGATTGCTCACTATCAAAACCAACCGTTTTGAACGCACTCGCTGGTAACGTGAATTCGGTGCCCGCCACTTCAACCGAAATTTTATCCAGATAGTGGTCAAGCCATAAATACAACATTTGCGAGCTGTATTTATCTCCTCCCAAGTAGAAACGAAGATCATCGAGATGCGCGTCACCGACACTGTTATCCCCTAGCATCTTCAACGAGATCTCAATCGTTGTTGCTTCACGAGTGTGCTGAGCTGCCACATCTTGGCATTGCAGTGGATAAAGTTGGACATCTCTACAGGTACGAAAGTGACATTTAGTACCAAATACTGCTTTGCTGTCTAACTGTGTACCGCGGCTGATTTGCTGCTTGTCGCTGACACTTTTTTCTGGGGCGAAAGAGACAATGCTCATACTTGGCACAGGGCGTAAGTAGTTAGGCCAAAGCATATTAATAATAGAATGCGTTAATTCTGGAAATTCATCTTCAACTTTTTCGCGCAGGCGAGCGGTTAGAAAAGCAAAGCCTTCAAGTAAGCGCTCAACATCAGGGTCGGTCGTTCTACCGTGTAAAAATCGAGAGAGTTGAGGATGAATTTCAGTGAACTGCTTTCCCTGTTCCTTAAGGAAAGCCAGTTCTTCTCTGAAGTACTTATCTTGAGTCATAATTTTCTAAAATACTCGGTACTTTCTGTTTTGATCAAGCAACAGATTAAACTGCACTTTGTCATGCAACGCGTCACTGTTGATTTCGGCTGTTATATGAAAGCGCAGCATTAATGGGCTACACACATCAGATTCCGAACAAATAACAATATTTTGTAAACGCGGTTCAAACGCATCTAAGCAGCTCTGGATAGCCAGTTTGATCCGTAGTGAAAGGTCTAAGGTTTCT
This sequence comes from Vibrio sp. S12_S33, assembly GCF_963889785.1. Classification (NCBI taxonomy): domain Bacteria; kingdom Pseudomonadati; phylum Pseudomonadota; class Gammaproteobacteria; order Vibrionales; family Vibrionaceae; genus Vibrio; species Vibrio sp. S12_S33. Next base: position 18,719 of record NZ_CAWPQZ010000017.1, read on the forward strand.
AACGTTGCGTCGTTAAAATCCACAAGACCCAATAAAGGCGCACTTTGAGCTTCACCCATCCGCGTATTCAAAATATTAGCGACATTACGTTTTATCGATTGGAGTACATCCCATGCATCTGGCCCTTGGGTTAATGACATAGGAAGAGTGCCAGCTTCTAAACGTTCAAAGAAGCCGACACCAAATGCACTCTCTTCAGGTGCGATATAAGTCATCGTCGTTATGCTTGGTCTAAACGGCCAACTAACGATAATTCAAAGTTCGCACCCATATATTTAAAGTGAGGGCGAACTGATAATGACACTTGATACCAACCTGGCTCACCTTCCACATCCATTACTTCAATTTTTGCGGCACGAAGAGGGCGACGGCTACGTACGTCTGCGGGTGGGTTTTCTTGATCAGCGACATATTGTTTGATCCAACCATTTAGCTCACGCTCTAAATCTTGACGTTCTTTCCAAGAACCGATCTGCTCGCGTTGCAGTACTTTTACATAGTGTGCAAGTCGGTTGATGATCATCATATATGGCAGTTGCGTACCAAGCTTATAGTTGGTTTCGGCTTCTTTGCCTTCTTTAGTATTTGGGAATACCTTCGGCTTTTGAATTGAATTGGCTGAGAAGAATGCGGCGTTATCACTGCCTTTACGCATAGTTAGAGCAATGAAACCTTCTTCCGCTAATTCAAATTCTTTACGGTCTGTTACGAGTACTTCAGTTGGAATCTTGCTTTGTAGTGCACCCATTGACTCAAATACATGCACGGGTAGATCTTCAACAGCACCACCACTTTGCGGGCCGATAATATTTGGGCACCAACGGTACTTAGCGAAACTGTCAGTTAAGCGTGTGGCAAAAGCAAACGCGGTGTTACCCCATAGATAGTGTTCGTGTGAAGCACTGACATTTTCTACGTAGTTAAATGATTTAATTGGGTTTTCAGTTGGGTCATAAGGCACACGCAATAAGAAACGCGGTGCAGTTAAACCAAGGTAGCGCGCATCTTCAGATTCACGTAAAGATCGCCATTTAGTGTATTTAGGGCTTTCAAACGTTGACTTTAGGTCTTTGATGTTTGGTAACTCTTCAAAAGAATCGATGCCAAAGAACTCCGGTCCTACACTTGAAATAAATGGGGCATGAGCCATAGCACCTAGTGCGCCCATGTACTGCAACAACTTCATATCTGGCGTTGATGGAGTGAACGCAAAGTTACCGATAATGGCACCCGTTGGCTCGCCACCAAATTGACCATAACCTGATGAATAGACGTGTTTGTACAGACCAGACTGTGTTGTTTCTGGCGCAAATTCAAAGTCTTCTAATAATTCATCTTTTGTGACATGCAGTAGGTCAACTTTATTGTTTTCTCTGAAATCGGTACGGTCAATAAATAGCTTCAGACCACGCCATGAAGATTCCATTTGCTGAAAACGCTCATCATGTAGAATTTCATCCATCTGAGCACTAATTTTTTTATCGAGCTCAACAAGCATTTGATCAACCAGCGATTTATTCACAGGTTCTTCGGTTTGATTAGAGCCAATAAGGTTTTCAATAAAAGCGGCGACCCCTTTTTTGGCAACATCATAGCCTTCTTCACTCGGTGCAAGGCGAGTCTGGGACATGATTTCGTCAAGCAAACTGCCTTGTGTGGCACTTTGTCTCTCTAACACTGCTTCTGTAGTAGACATCAATTTTGTTCCTAAATTTGATTAAATAACACGTATTGTTGGTCAGGATTAAGCTTGTGGCTCTTCTTCTTTACCGCTCACTAGGCTAAGTTCTGACAAAAGTTTTTCGCGTGACTCTTCAGAATTGAGAAGCTCTTGTAAACGATCTCTAAATGCTGGGATGTTGCCTAGGGGACCTTTAAGGGCAACAAGTGCTTCGCGCAACTCAACTAATTTATTTAATTCTGGAACTTGTGTGGCTAATGAATCTGGGGAAAAATCAGAAAGTGACTTAAAGCTAAGCTCGATAGGGAGCTCTGCGTTGTCATCATTACTCAATTTGTTACGTACTGTCGTGGCCAGTTTCAAATCACTTTCGCGCATCACTGCTTCAAAGTTATTTTTATCAACTGAAACCGTTTGTCTTTCTTCTAGTGGTGTGTCTTCTGAGTGGCCCTTGAAGTCACCCACCACTAACGTTTTTAATGGTAACTCGACTTCTGCCTGTGCATCTCCCGTCGCTGGAATATACTTGATATTTATCCGCTCTTTAGGAGCTACACTTCCTTCTTTAGACATATTTCGTCTCCAATACCTATGCCAAACATTGTTTAAATTACGGACATGAGCAAACCACTGCTCTAGCCGAAGGTTATATATAACGTTTAAAAATCAAAGCCCCATAAAAGATGCGACATTGAACATATAATGGTTTCTTCTATTATTTATAATTACACCAGCAATCTTTTCATTAGGTAAGCCTAATGAAAATCAAAGCTTAATTTATTTTATTGATAACAAACATCTAGAATTTATCTATATTTATCTTGGTTTATCCGATACATTCTATTCATATTAATACGATATAAATATAAATTTTCATAAAAGCAAGAACTCCGTTCCAAAAAAAATACACCACCATAAGTTAATGTTTAATTTATCATTAATAATCCCAAAAAATATCATGATTATAGAACGTCATATTATTATAAGTATCAACCAGTTTTTTTACTTGATATTCGTCCTCAGCACTCATCTGGCTCCTAAGTGTTTCTTCTTCTATTTCCATCATTGAGTAAACAGATGCCATACGTTCACTTCCTGCGGCAGTAAGGTATAAATCTAAATAAGCTTTAGCTTTTATATCGTCACGAGCGACAAAACGGTACGACGCACCTTTACCTAGAAGAATTTTAGTTACCGCTGCGAGAGAGACAATATCTCCTTCTTCTAAAGCAGACAAACGCCATTTATAAACATTTTGAAAATCACCTTTATTTTCTAAAATATCAATATAATGACGCATAGCTGGGATATAACGTGTTTTTGCAGCCTCGAGATACATTTTTCTAGCTTCTGTTTCTCGCTCGCCGGGCATGAAATACACCCCTTCCCCTTGTTGAATCAGCGCAGCCTTATCCATCAATGCTTGAGGATGATTAAAGCCAACTGCTTTATCTAAATAATAGATATACATTTCTTGATTGGAATTTTTGAAATAACGGGCCAGCTCATAAGTGGCTTGAGAAGGGTTAGTGCTCCCTAAACGAATCAAACTATCATAATACTGGCTTTTCCAGTACATAACGTCTCTATGTTTCAACCAATGAGCATTCGTATAGAGTTGATACATGGCTCTACGACTGCCAAGCCTAGCTGCTTTAAGTAAATATTCTCTAGCTTCAGGAGGTGTTCTAATAGTGGTGTTGTAATTGGCTAACTCCATCGCATAAAGAAAGGAGGCCTCAGAGTTACCATTGTCAGCGGAGTGCTTTAGATATGGACGAGATTCTAAATTTTTGTACTGCGCTCGAAGTAAACGGCCTGTCTCAAAAGCCTTTTCTGGAGATAATGCGCTAACTTCATAAACGTCTTGACCGGCAGAAACATCCGGGGTGATTAGCGATAAAAGTAATGATAAATATACACTAGATTTAACCCACATTGACACTACTTCCACCTGTTAACACACCACCACAATCTACTGGGTCCCCAGCTCTTGCTGCAGGCTTACCATCAATTTTGACGCTAGCAGAACCCGCTGCAATACTACGCCCGTGCGATGGATTCTTGGGCTTATCATGAGGCTCTAGTGGGTCACCTTGCCGTGCTGCGGGAATACCATCAAATTTTACGGTACCAGAGCCAGCTGTGATAGGGGTTGGTGGAAACCCATCATGCTCTGTTCCTATATTCCCAACTACGATACCATTTCCCATAATGTATATTTCCTTAACGTTAATTCAGTATCATCTAAATAACATCAGCAAGAAACATACCCCATTTATTAATTGATTAATTGCCACCTCATTCTGATAGTTTGGCAATACACTACCCGGCTAGGCAAAATCCTGCCTAGCCGGGTAAAAAATTGCCCTGGAAATTTCACATAGACGAACATCGAAAAAAAATTAAAAACACGGCCATCAAAAAAAGAAACAATACAACAAGCAAACATCACAAAATTAAATATAATGACAATTTCATGACAAAATGAGTTTACTAGATAGATGTAGATTTATTTTATTTGATCGTAGATTTAGAAACACACGCTACAAAATTTAGTCGGTTTGCACTAAAAGGTCGCAACTCCAACATGAAGAACTTGTGTTAAAATGGTAACCTTTTCACCCTCAAACAAGAAATCATGGCTACCATTCAATGTCGATTTTGTAACCAAACTGAACATGTACGTAAACACGGCAAGGGGGTAACGGGCTTTCAGCGATTTCGTTGCATAGAATGTAAGCGTTCCTTTCAGCTTGATTACGCTTACGAGGCAGATAAGCCTAATGTCAAAGAACAAATTATTGATATGGCAATGAATAGCTCTGGTGTTAGAGAAACAAGCCGTGTCTTAAAAGTTGGCTACAACACCGTGCTACGCACTTTAAAAAACTCTCGCTAAGGCAAGTGACCGCTATACCCTTCGATAAAGCAAACATCTCTCTAGTCTATGAAGTTGATGAGCAATGGTCATTCGTTGGTAAAAAGAAAAATCGCCGCTGGCTTTGGTATGCTTGGGAGCCTCGCTATAAGCGCATCATTGCTCATGCATTTGGTGGCTGTAATACGGATGCTCTACGCTCGTTGCTCGCTTTGCTCAAGCCGTTTAATATCAGCTTTTTTTACCGATGACTTCAGCGTTTACACAAAAGAATGACCAAGGGAAAAGCATGTTGTGGGTAAAAGGTTCACTCAACGGATTGAGCGAACCAATCTAACCCTGCGTTCCAGATAAAAACGCTTAGTACGTAGAACAATCGGTTTTTCCAAATCGGAGAAGATGCACAATAAGGTGATCGGAGCATTCATTGAACGAGAATTCTATCTTTGAATCAATCGATTGGAGTCACGACCACATATCTCACATCATTTTTTATGCTTAACTCTTTGTTTTTCATTTTTTATCTGAAACCTAGGATACAACCTACCCCCTAAGCTTGCTATTCACTTGAGCGATGATGAGAATATTCTTACAGACAATGTTGTCATTTAATACCTACTATTCTCTGCAACCCAGCAGTTATAAGAGTGAGCTTTAAGCTTGAAAACCTTGTATCACAATAAGGAAAACATTATTAACAGCACTCCATTTGCTAAATAAACTCCTAGCTAGTATTCCTTCGTTAAAAAGGTACAATCCTTTGTTTTTACATGCCTGAGCCAGAGATGATGCCAACAACACCTACCCACTTCACGAGCTTCAATACCCCTATTGAGGGATATTCTCTGCCAGAACGCTTTACTTTTCCTTTATGTTATGAACCAGACCCTTTGTGTCAGTTGGCTGCACAGCAACTACAAGAGCATTTATTGACTCAAGCGTATTGGCAGCATGACTTTAGTTCAAAAAAAGTAAGTGTTCAGACAAACGACTTAAGTGTGGGGGGAAAAATGTTTGGCGTACTTGTGGTTCAAAACACAATCGGAGAGCTTGGGTTTCTATCTGCATTTTCAGGTAAACTGGCCGACAAAAATGTATTACCACACTTTGTTCCACCCGTTTTTGATATGTTGACAAATGATGGTTTCTTCCTCGCAGGCACTGCACCTATTAACCAAATCAATCAGCAAATAGATCAGTTGGAAAGCGATGAGCAATACTACAAGTTGCAGCAACAATTGAGACAAACTCAACTACAGGCAGATAAAGAAATAGAAGCATATCGCCAGTTGATGATTGAAGGACGTAAAAATCGCAAGTCACAACGCCTAGCTATCGAGCAAATATCAAGCGCAACCACAAAAAATGAAATGTTGGATTCTCTTGCCAAGCAGAGTATTGCCGAGAAAAACCACTTTAAGAGGTTGAAGGAAGAGTGGGATACGCGTATCGCCACTATCAGTAAGCAACTCACAGAATATAAGAAAATCATTGAGACATTAAAAGAGCAGCGTAAGCAACTTTCAAATACTTTGCAGCAAAAGCTGTTTGCTCAATACAAATTCCTTAATATAAAAGGGGAAGAAAAGTCACTTGATGAGATTTTCCATGCGACAGCAAACCCGACGCCACCAGCAGGGGCTGGTGAGTGCGCAGCCCCAAAACTACTGCATTATGCATTTAAAAATGGATTGACCCCAATTGCGATGGCCGAGTTTTGGTGGGGAGCGTCACCTAAGTCCGAAATCCGCCAGCACAAAAAATTCTACCCTGCGTGTCAAAGTAAGTGCCAACCTATTCTGGCGCATATGCTTGAAGGTATACCGTTAGATGATAATCCTTTACTCGCCAACCCTGCAGAAGGTAAAGAGATTGAGATTGTCTACCAAGATGAAGCCATTGTTGTGGTTAATAAGCCGGCAGAATTTTTATCCGTACCTGGTGTTAATATCCAAGACTCCGTGTATTACCGTTTACAGCAACAATTTACCGATACTGAAGGTCCATTTGTTATTCACCGTTTAGATATGTCAACCTCTGGTCTTTTAGTTTTTGCGCTCACTCGACGAGCGAATAAGAATCTTCAAAAGCAGTTTATTACTCGCAGTGTTGAAAAACGTTACGTTGCTCTTTTAGAAGGAGAGCTTTCTCATTCTGAAGGTGATATTCAATTACCATTACGTGGTGATCTTGATGATAGACCACGCCAATTAGTCTGTTTTGAACATGGTAAAGCTGCCGATACTCATTGGCAACTCATCGAACAAAAAGAGGGACGCAGTAAAGTCTATCTTTACCCTAAAACAGGGCGAACCCACCAATTGCGTGTGCATTGCGCGCACACACTAGGACTTGATATGCCAATTGTTGGCGATGATCTGTATGGAACAAAAGCCGAGCGATTGCACCTTCATGCTGAACGGCTCAGTTTCGACCACCCTTATACCAAGCAACGTATGACCTTCACAGTGAATGCTGATTTCTAAATCAATCTAAAAACATCTCCTAAGCATAAAACCTATTCGGTAGATATATCCATCTCGATCTAATTGTGGTGTAGCAACGGAATAAAATCATAGACGACTGGTCTATTTTTATTTATAGTGTACAACATGAAAACGAAAACCAATGATACTCGCCAACACATTCTACAAGTCGGATACCAGTTAGTGGTATCGAAAGGCTTTACTGCTGTTGGCTTGTCTGAACTACTCAAAACCGCTGATGTGCCAAAAGGCTCTTTTTACCATTATTTTAAATCTAAAGAACAATTTGGTGAGGCGTTAATCCAAGAGTATTTTCAGCACTACTTATCTCGTATTGAAGCGTTACTATTGCAAAGTGATGGGACTGGCTTTGAGCGTGCAATGCGCTATTTTCAACGTTGGCTAGAAGTAGAAAATGAAACGTGTAATGCTCATAAATGCTTAGTGGTTAAACTTGGCGCTGAGGTGTCTGACTTATCGGACCCCATGCGTGAAGCACTGCTGGCGGGGGCCAATACAATTATATCGACTCTTGCTTGTTGTATTGCTCAAGGTATAGAAGATGGTTCGATTGCCAAACAAGACAGCACTAACACCGCACACATGCTCTACCATTTATGGTTGGGGGCGGGGTTAATGAGCAAACTCAGTCAAAACCAAACTGGGTTACAGCAAACACTGACCACCACCAAACAGATATTAACGGCTCAATAGCGTCGCTATAACTACATTAACCCGCCGATAAATAGGCGGGATTTTTTGAAACAAACACTAGACGACTGGTCTAATTCCATAAAATAAGGACACTCCAATGACAGCACAAACCAACCGCCGTATTGTACTTGCCTCTCGCCCCGTCGGCGCACCAACCGCTAATGACTTTCGCTTAGAAAACGTCGTAAAACCAACCCCAGCAGACGGTGAAGTCTTACTGCGTAGCATTTATCTATCACTTGACCCATACATGCGCGGTCGCATGAGTGCAGCAAAGTCATACGCAGATCCAGTCGAGATCGATGATGTAATGGTCGGTGGCACGGTGTGCCAAGTTGAAGTATCAAACCACCCACAATTTGAACAAGGTGAGTGGGTACTGGCATACACTGGCTGGCAAGATTACGCGTTATCCAATGGCCAAGGGTTGCTTAAACTAGGCAGTAATCCAACACAACCTTCTTATGCCCTAGGCATTATGGGTATGCCCGGCTTTACCGCTTATATGGGTTTACTAGACATTGGTCAACCGAAAGCCAATGAAACAGTGGTAGTTGCGGCAGCAACGGGACCGGTTGGTGCCACGGTTGGTCAAATTGCAAAAATTAAAGGCTGTCATGTGGTGGGCATTGCCGGCGGCGAAGAAAAATGTCGTTACGCTACAGAAGTATTAGGCTTTGATAACTGTCTCGACCACAAAGCTGACGATTTTGCCGAGCAATTAGCTGAAGCTTGTAACCAAGGAATTGATGTTTACTACGAAAATGTAGGTGGCAAAGTTTTTGATGCCGTTTTACCGCTACTCAACACCGCAGCGCGCGTGCCTCTTTGTGGCTTAATTTCACAATATAATGCCACCTCGCTACCTGAAGGGCCTGATCGTCTATCGATGTTAATGGGCACATTGCTTACCAAACGAATCCGTATGCAAGGCTTCATTATTTTTGATGACTACGGCCATCGCTACAACGAATTTGCAGCCGATATGACTCAATGGTTAAGCGAAGGAAAAGTAAAATACCGCGAGCAACTGGTCGACGGTTTAGAAAATGCACCACAAGCCTTTATTGGCCTATTGGAAGGAAAAAACTTTGGCAAACTGGTTATCCAAGTAAACCAACCTCTTTAATAAGGACAGTATGATGATCAAACTTCACCACCTTAATAAATCTCGCTCTAAGCGTATTATCTGGTTACTCGAAGAACTGGGGGTTGAGTATCAAGTAGTTCCGTATCAACGTGATAGCGTGACTTTTCTGGCACCACCGGAGCTAAAAAGCGTCCACCCACTAGGCAAATCACCTGTGATTGAAGACAGTGGTTTAGTGGTTACTGAATCTGGCGCCATCACGGATTACTTAATAGAGAAATATGGTCAGCAGTTTGCCCCTAAACGCGGCAGTGTTGAATACGTTCAATATCAACAATGGCTCCATTTCGCAGAGAGTTCAGCCATATTACCGCTACTGCTAAAGATGTTTGTCGCTAAAGATGGCTGTCAAACCAACTTCCTTGGTGGCTACGCGGATAATGAAACCGCCAAAGTCATGAGTTACTTTGACCAATGTTTGGTTGGTAAACGTTACTTAGTTGCCGATCAACTGACTGGCGCAGATTTTATGATGTCTTTCATTGCTGAAATTCTAGCAAACAGCGGTAGTATTGAACTCTACCCAAATATTGCCGCTTACCTAAAGCAACTAGCCACGCACCCTGCGTACCAAAAATCTGAACAGATTGAAGCGCAATACGCATAACACTCAGCACAAGTAAGAGCACTATAAAAGCGCCATTTCAGGTTATCTGAGAGGCGTTTTTATTTTCCATTTAGGAAATAACTTGTTTATCAATTTTCAATAGTGAAAATTATCGACCCGCATTAACATTAAACCCTCTTTTTATGAGGGTTTAATTCATGAGCCAACCGTTAGACCAACACCAACAACGTTGCTACGATATCGTTACCGATACGACTCTTTCTGCGAAGCAAAAGTCGCACTTTCTTGCTCTCGAAGCTGAGGCAAATTTACCTTATATAACGGTATCACCGGCGGTGACACAGGCAATGGATCAAGGTATTTTGTGTGACATGTTTGAAGGCCATGCTCCTTTTAAACCCCGTTATGTACTGCCTGATTACGCTAAATTTCTTCAACAAGGGTCAAAGCACTTAGAGCTAACGCCAGCACGAAATTTTGATGAAGCCATCAACATGCTGACGATTTTGTATCATCACGTGCCGTCGGTAACTTCAATACCAGTTTATCTCGGCCAATTAGATGACGTACTGCTTCCTTATGTCGGTGAGTTAAGTGAACAGGCGCTCTACAACAAACTAAAACTGTTCTGGATCATGCTTGATCGCACTCTGCCTGATGCCTTTATGCACGCCAATATCGGTCCGAGTGATAATATTATTTGCCGCCTTATTTTACGTATTGATGGCGAACTGCAACAGATCGCGCCGAACCTAACATTGATGTATGACCCAAGCGTGACACCTGATGATCTTTTACGGCAAGCCACCGCCAATATTTGTCAATGTGGTAAGCCCCATATTGCCAACTACCCCATGCATGCCAAAACCTACGGTGGAAATCGCTTTGGGATCGTCAGTTGCTATAACTCTCTACCTTTGGGTGGCGGTTCTAATACGCTCGTGCGGATGAACCTGAAACAAGCAGCGCAGGAAGCTAGTAACAGCGATGATTTCTTACATCGCGTTCTACCACACTACAGCAAGCTGATGATTGAATTAATTGATGCTCGTAGCACGTTTTTGCACCAACACTCTAACTTCTTTAACGGCTTCCTAACCCGTGAAGGCCTAATTGAAGAATCTCGCTTCGCCCCCATGTTTGGGATTTATGGCATGGCTGAAGCGGTTAACTTATTGCAAGACCAAGAACAGCTTGAAGGCCGTTATGGTCAGGACGAAACCGCCAACCAATTAGGATATAGAATTTCTGAAAAATTAGCGGAGATCGTACAGAACTCTCCAGTCAAATATGGCCTTAATGGTCGTGCGTTATTGCATGCACAAGGAGGTATTAGCCTTGACTTGGACGTAACACCAGGGGTTCGTATCCCTTATGGATCAGAACCAGACCCAATCGCTTACGTGCAAGCAACCGCAAGGCATCACGCCCATTATGCATCCGGCATCAGTGATATTTTAACTTTGGATGAAACGGTAAAATCGAACCCTGAAGCAATGTTTAACTTATGCAAGGGAGCCTTACATGCTGGCTATCGTGAATTTACCGCCAACGTGGCTTCTAATGATCTCATTCGGGTAACGGGTTATATGGTTAAGTTGTCGGAAATCGCACAGTTTGAACAACATGGTTCGCGAACCAATACCACTTTTCTTGGGGCTGAAGCGGCGAAAAACACCAACATTCTCAACCGAAAAGCACGAGTCATTAGCTTAGAAACCACACCATACTCTCCACCAGTACAATGATGAAAAAGGTGCAAAAGCTAACGGCTAAAGTCAGCCGTGTGCTGACTTTTTCTTGCGTTGACGGACCGGGAAATAGGCTGGTGATTTTTTTACAAGGCTGTAATTTCACCTGCCTTTCTTGCCATAACCCACACACCATTAACCACTGTAATCATTGCGGTGATTGTGTGTCGGTGTGTCCAAGTGGCGCGTTAACCATCAACTCCCACCAGCAAGTAGAATGGCAAGAACAGCAATGCATTCATTGTGATCGCTGCATCGAGATCTGTTCCCATCAATCAAATCCTAAAATTCACCACTACAGCGTGGCACAATTATTGGATTTGGTACGAAAATATCGCTTCTTTTTAAGTGGAATAACCGTCTCTGGTGGCGAGGCAACATTACAATTACCCATTATTACCGCGCTCTTTAAAGCGATAAAACAAGATAAAGAACTTTGTCACCTTAGCTGCTTTATTGATAGTAATGGCTCACTTTCGCGCCAAGGTTGGGAAAAAGTAACACCTTATTTAAATGGGGTGATGATCGACTTAAAAGCATGGCAAAACGAAACCCACTTGTGGCTTGTCGGAAGAGACAATCATCGTGTCATACAATCCATCAACTATCTATCGCAAGTCGGCAAGTTATATGAAGTGCGCTTGCTGTTTATCCCAAACGAAAGTGATCTAGATAGTGAAATTGATGCGCTTGCTGACTATCTGCGCTCATTGCCATCTCAAGTTCAAATTCGGCTCAATGCATTCCAGCATCATGGTGTGGTTGGCGAAGCTCTCAAATGGCAAAACTGTGATGAACAAGCAATACGTTCATTTCACGATAAACTGTTTGCATTAATACAACGCCCTATTTTGTTACCTAGTATTTATTGCTCTACTACGTAGCAAACATAATTAAATAGCTATTAAATAAATAAGTTTAAGTGCTTTTATTTACATTCCTTATTTTCTTTATTCTGTCACAAGTCGGCTCGCTGATACCCTCAGATTAGGTTTAACAAACACGGTGTGAGTAGAACCATTGTTTTCTTAGCATCAACCATATCAGTATTGGCTAACGATTCATCAGAGATTGCATTTCGTATAAGTAGTCTACAATGAAAAGAGGCGCATATTATGCTTCTTCTGTTCTCAACATTTAACATCGATATAAGGATACGCATCATGATTGAATTTGACTTTTTACAGCTCTTCAATACACAAGAGCTGTTTATTTTTTACTAAACCTGGCAGATAAAAATATCGACTTCAAACTGTAGCCGCAATTTCACTCTCAATGATGTTGGTCGGCTCTTTTTGTACCGGTGGCACCTGCCCTTCTTCCACCGCATGTTGGTAACAACCACTGAGTTTGATGGCTAAATACATATCAGCACGAACTACAATGCCACCATCTCCGGTTGGAATACCAGCTACATCACACCATTTTCGTAAGCTACGTTTACGCCCAGCCAACACTAAACGAATACCACGCTTCTTCAAGATCGTTTGCACATCGGCAAGCATAGCCATTACGCTTAAATCTAAATGAGTAAAACTCGCCACCGCATCAATAATTACACAACCAACACCAGTTCCTGCACTTTCTGTGTGTTGTAAAATCCGACGTTTAAAGTAAGGCGCATTAAAATAAGTTAAAGGCGAGTTGAAGCGATAAATTACAATACCGGGAATGGCTGACGCTTTTCCAGAAGCTTCGATACTTCGGATGATCCCTTTATCATCAAGCCCTAACACCTGATCACTAGGGCGCATCACGGTACGCAAAAATTGAAATAACCCAAGCAATACCGCCAGCGTAATACCTGGAATAACGCCAATCACTAACACCGCAATAAAAGTAATGGCAGCCAAATAAAAGGCATCTTTATCGCGCAGGCGTAAATTCCAAATCCCTTTTAAGTCAAGCAACGAAATAGAAGCAATGATCAACACCACACCTAATGCAGCAATCGGAATGTACTGTAACGGCCCATACGCAACAATAGCGACAAATCCAATCACAATCGCGGCAATAATTGACACTAATTGCGATTTTCCACCATTGGCATCGTTGACCGCAGTACGAGAATCCGCGCCACTGATTGCAAAACCTTGCGAAAAAGCAGAGGCCATATTCGCTAGCCCTAAAGCGCGAAATTCCTTATCAGCATCAATGTCATAACCGTTTTTAGCCGCAAAGCTACGCGCAGTAAGCATCATGCTCACAAAGCTCACCATCGCGAGGTTAAGAGCAGGCATAACCAATTCGCGGCTTTCACCCAAATTAAATTCTGGAGCTTGAAAAGCGGGCAAGCCACCTTGGATCACCCCAACCACTTTTACGCCCATCGTATCAAAGTGGAAAAACCACACCATTAAGCCAGAGACGACAATAGCGAGCATGGCCGCTGGCCAAGTTGGCCTAAAATGCTTGCATAGAAAATAGGTTACCGTAGTGACAATACTTAGTGTGAGAGTCTGCCAATGAAGATCGATCAATAAAGATGGCGCCTCTAAAATACGTTCAATCAAATAACTTTGTTCATATTTCAAGCCAGATACTTTCGCCAGTTGACCAACAATAATGGTCAACGCCACACCGTTTAATAACCCTAATAAAATAGGGCGAGAGAGAAAATCAGCTAAAATACCCAATTTAAATCGGCTAGCGATCAAACACCATGCGCCAGTCATGGCGGTCATAGTCATCACTAATTGCCAATGCTTTAGTGGGTCACCAGCAGCTAACGGCGTCACCACCGCTGCAATCACGGCACAAGTTGCTGCATCAGGCCCAACAATGAGCTGGCGTGATGTACCAAATAAGGCATACACCAACATAGGTAACACACACGAATACAACCCAACGATGGCGCTTACGCCCGTCAATTGGGCATAAGCAATCGCGACTGGAAGTGCGACAGCGACAACAGAAAATGCCGCACGAAAATCATCAACTAGCCAAACGCTTTCATAACCTTTCAGCTGATGCAAGCCCGGCATCCAACGTTGTACAAATCCATGTTTCAAAACAAGAACCCCTTCTCAGCTAAAGCCATTTTGAGTATAACCCATCATTGATAATTATGCTCTTATAATTACCTGATTTTATTGACAATAAAAGTTATCAAACCTAACTATTCATTGAATCTCACCTTTTTTATTTTCTATCAAATACGACATAGACAGTCATATATTCTGGTTAAATTTAGATCATCAGAATTTATTTACATGAAGAGGGTTACAATTAAGCATATGACTGCAATGCAAACAACTTCATTTGGTTGGTGAGTTATAAAATAAAATTATGAAAGTGTTCATTTCCATCTTGGCTTCTTTGTTTACTGTCCCATGCATTACTCAGGCTTATCTCATTATAAGGACGCCTGCCTAGAAACCGCTTCTTCTTGTAAGGATGATATTTTAGGTTATGGCATTTTTGCTGGGTATAATTTCGATGAATCATGGGCGGTAGAAGTTGGAGTTATATCGTATGGTAAACCACAAGCCAACTATCCATCAAAGAGTGTAAATGCGAGCATCTGGGGGGGAGATACTTCTATCATTGGTCACTGCACAGTGAATACCGTGTCATTGACGACATAGGCAACAGCTAAACGTGTTGGCGAATATATTATTACAACTTCCTATAATGACCTCAAAACGAGATCAACAGTAAAAATAAAAGTGAGATAACCGTAACCTTCAAACACATAGAACCAGAATGGTCTCTATGTGTTTGGAATAAAATATTATTTTAATTTTATATCAGTCTTAATTTTCACAAATGCAGAATAATCGAATTATTGATTACATTAATATTTCAGATGGCGAGAATAAGTCATGCAGAATAGATTCGCTTCATGCAGCCACATTATGGGAAAATGGCATTTCATTTCACTACCCAAAGTTGTACCGATGAAATTCCAAGCTGCTATTTTTGATATGGACGGACTGCTGCTCGATACTGAGCGAGTCTGCATGAGCGTTTTTGAACAAGCCTGCCAAGCGGTAGGGGTTCCTTTTCTCAAAGAAATTTATCTTTCTATTATTGGCCGCAATGCGGCAGGAATTGAACAAGTGTTACGTACAGGATATGGCCCACAATTGGATTATCCTGTTCTACATAAAGAATGGCGCAAACGCTATGACGCCGTAGTCAAACATCAAGCTATTCCGGTGAAAGATGGAGTGATAGAACTTCTGCAGTGGCTAAAAGCCAATAACATTCCAACCGCTGTTGCGACCTCCACTCAAAAAGAGGTCGCAAACATCAAGCTTAAACTTGCGCAATTAGATCACTACTTTGATTCATTCACCACAGGTTGTGAAGTAACTCACGGCAAACCTGATCCTGAAATTTATTTACTAGCCGCACAACGATTAGGAGTAGACCCTAAATTCTGTTTAGCGTTTGAAGACTCTAATAATGGTGTCATTTCAGCGGTGTCAGCCAATATGATGACCTACCAGATCTCTGACCTAGTCGAGCCTAGTGAAGAAATACTAGCCTTAGGTCATCGGGTTGTACCTTCATTACATGATGTATTAACCATACTAAAAAATTAGCACTAGTCTTTACTTATTGATCAAATAACGCCTGCTTAAATAGGCGTTATTTCACTAGAATATATAGCTGGGTTTCAAGCGGCTGATCCAAAAAATTACTTTTTCTTATCCATCGTTTTTTTCTGAAACTGCTTAATACTGCGTTTTTGTGCACTACGACGATTAGCTTGTTTATCACGCGGCTTACGCTTACTTGCACCTGTTGTCGGTTGGTCAGTCACCGTAAATCCAGCAAGTTCATGCTGTGGCAGCTCACGCTGAGTTAACTGGCGGATGGCTTGTAAAGCCTCCGTTTCACCATGGCAGGTTAACGATATGGCCAAACCATGCTGCCCTGCTCTCGCGGTACGACCAATCCGATGCACGTACACAGGAGCACTCGTTGGTAAATCAAAGTTAATTACTATCGGTAGCGCATCGATATGAATTCCGCGCGCCAGTAAATCGGTGGCGACCAACACGTCTATCTTGTTCGCTTTAAAATCAGCTAAGGTCTGCATGCGCACGGTTTGATCTTTATCGCCATGCAATGCCGCGGCTTTTATCCCCGCCTTCAGTAATTTTTTGCTCAAAGCATCCGCGTTGTCTTTGGCGCTGATAAATACCAACACTTGCTGCCCCACATGCTCTTTCAATAAGGCAATCAACGCTTGTGATTTACTGCCCTTATTGACAAGAAAAATCCGTTCTTCAACCTCATCGACAACTTGATTCGTTTTATTTGCCTCAATGCGTATTGGATTGGACAACAAACCCTGAGTAAGGCCACTCAGTGCATCAGAAAAGGTCGCTGAAAATAGTAATGTCTGACGTTCACTAGGCATCAATTGCACGATACGCTGCACATCTGGCCAAAAACCCATATCCAGTAGGCGATCCGCTTCATCCAACACCAGTTGCTGAACAGATTCAAGTGACACGTACTGTTGTTTGAGTAAATCAAGCAGACGGCCCGGTGTGGCAACTAACAAATGAGGCAATTTAGCCAGCGCGTTAAGCTGCTCATCTTGAGCTACCCCACCGCATAATGTACATAAGCGAATGCCCATTTTCAGCGCAATGGACGACAAGTCTTGGCTAACTTGTACCGCTAGCTCTCGCGTGGGCACTAAAATCACACTTTGAATGTCCAGTAAATTTGGCTCAACTCGTTGTAACAGTGGCAAGCCAAACGCCAGTGTTTTACCACTTCCCGTCTGTGCTAATGCTAAAACATCACCTCCAGCCAGCACTGTGGGTATCGCTAAGCGCTGAATTTTTGTCGGTGTTAGCAGTGAACTAGGAAGGGATGCAACAAGCGAAGCATGTAAATTCAGGTTGGAAAAGGTCATAGAATCAGTTCATCAAAGAGGATAAGTGGTTAAGTCTAAACAGACGAGTGGCTGATGTATACTGACAATCAGAGCGAATTCCGTCGGCAACTAAATCAAATATCTCCAAACAGGGTCAAGACATCATGAGTATTGATAAATTAGCATCTGACTTCACCCATCCGTTCAGCGGTCAACATTGTTTCCAGTTTGCTTGGAGTGATTTTAACCATGACGATGATCCTCTTCACCAGCGCTGCGATTGTTCGTGAAAAAGAGCGGGGAAACTTGGAACGGCTGATCTCATCGATTTATGGCGAGATTCATTATGGATGCTAGGCTTTACAATTGTCGGAATTATTGTCGCTTCAAAACGATTTAAGAAATCTCTAGACTAAATTGCTATACGAAAATAATCATGATTCCAACAACTATAGCCTAGAACTTGATGTTCTAAGCGTAGCTTAAGAGCATCCACCACTGCCGGAGGTGAGGAAAGTCGATGTCTGAAATAGTAAAAGGCAGTATACCTGCTTTGTCAAAACGATCTTACACGTAATCACACTGTATACAATAAATACCAAATCGATTAATAAATTTGAAAAATCAAGTAATTTGCTCATAACAATTCTCATCACTCAACATATAAATATGCAACCCAAAGTGCATCAAACTGGTTAAATATCCGTATTATTTTCAGTAGATGAGAATATCGAAACTTGTTAAACATAAGGGCACTCATGTTGCCTCATCGTCAAATATAGAAATAAAATCCTAAAAATATGCTAAAAAATGGTTTCATTGCCCTCTATTTTAGTGATGGAGATCACAGCAATTAAGCATGCACATTATTTTACTTTTTGATCTGCTTGCTCCCCTGCTAACCTGCGGCACGCTTTGAAATGATGTCGAAGTGCATAAAATAAAGGAGTGTTCACAATGAATACCAAAAAACCGATGTCGCTTACCGGCCGTGTTATTTTAGGTATGGTAGCAGGTATCTTTACTGGGTTTGCTATTCGAACCCTATTCGCAGAAAGCGGTTTCGTTGACGCCTACATCGTCAACGGTTTATTTGAAGTCGGCGGCAAAATCTTTATCGCCAGTTTGAAAATGCTTGTTGTTCCTCTCGTGTTTGTTTCATTAGTTTGCGGTACAAGCTCACTAAAAGATCTGTCAACACTTGGACGTATGGGTGGTAAAACGCTCGCGTTTTACATCGCAACTACAGCGATCGCCATTACACTAGCCTTAACAATGGGTACCGTATTCCAACCCGGTGCTGGCGCAGACCTTACTGCGGCAAGTTCATTTAAATCAGCACAAACGCCATCTCTAGGCCAAGTGTTTATTGATATGTTCCCAACCAACCCTATCAGCGCAATGGCTGAAGGTAAAACGCTACAAGTAATTGTGTTTGCTGTACTGTTTGGTATTGCGATTAGCGCAGCTGGTAAACCGGGGGAACGTATTGCAGAGGTTTTTAACGACCTCAATGAAGTAATAATGAAACTAGTTGCATTGTTAATGAACCTTGCCCCATACGGCGTATTCTTTCTAATGGCAAAGCTGTTTACCGGTCTTGGTCTAGGCGCAATCTTGAACCTTGCTGAATACTTTGTGGTATTAACTGCCACCTTACTGATACATGGCTTGGTGACCTACAGCTTAATGTTGAAAGGTTTTACAGGATTAAGTCCAATCACCTTCTTCCGCAAGATGGAAGATGCGATCATGTTTGCGTTCTCTACGGCTTCTTCTAACGCAACCATTCCTGTTACCATGGAAACCGCAAAGAACCGTTTTGGTGTACACAATAAAGTGGCTTCATTCACAGTTCCGCTTGGTGCAACAGTCAACATGGACGGCACTGCGATCATGCAAGGTGTTGCGACCGCGTTTATTGCTCAAGCATTTAATATCGACCTTACCATGGGTGACTACCTGATGGTAATTCTGACTGCAACGCTAGCATCAGTAGGCACCGCTGGGGTTCCAGGTGTCGGCCTTGTGATGCTTGCCATGGTGCTTAACCAAGTCGGTTTACCACTTGAAGGTATTGCACTGATTATGGGTGTTGATCGCTTGTTAGATATGATCCGTACTGCGGTCAATATTACTGGTGATAGCTGCGTAACCTTAATTGTTGCGAAAACTGAAGGCGCGTTAGATGAAGATCGCTTTAATGACCCACATGCAGGTGAGAAAGAAGAAGAAGTGCATTTGGCGAAAGTTCAAGCCTAATTTTTTCACCTTCTAACTATAAAACCCAAAACCCCATAGCCATTGCTATGGGGTTTTTCTTTGTTAGGTTCAAACCTCAAAAATAAGACTAAAAATCAACCAGATCAGAGCTATCTCACATCGGACTACCTTGAATAGATCTAGAATTTTATCAGCCTAACATTCAAGGAGTGAACACGATGATATCTCGCCTCGTATGGCCTACCTTACTGTGCACTGTTTTAACATCTTCAATTGCCCACGCGTCATCGGTAGATCTTCAGCCGTTAGATCTGACTCACTCTTCTATTGGGTATGCAGCACTAGCCATTTTTACTGTGGCATACACTTTGGTCATGTTAGAGGAATACCTCAAGTTACGAAAATCCAAACCCGTGTTACTTGCCGCTGGTTTGATTTGGGCAATGATTGGTTATGTCTATCAACAATACGGCTTAACCGAAATAGCAAGAGCCGCACTCGAGCATAACTTACTAGAATACGCAGAATTATTACTGTTCTTATTAGTCGCGATGACTTACATCAGCGCAATGGAAGAACGACGGCTGTTTGATGCTCTACAAGCATGGATGGTCGGAAAAGGCTTTGATTTTCGAGCGCTGTTCTGGCTAACGGGGTTACTCGCCTTTTTTATTTCCCCCATTGCCGATAACCTGACCACCGCATTATTGATGTGTGCCGTTGTATTAAAGGTTGCGGGCGATAACGCTCGCTTTGTCAATATTGCCTGCATCAATATTGTTGTTGCCGCCAATGCGGGTGGAGCATTTAGCCCGTTTGGTGACATCACTACATTAATGGTTTGGCAAGCTGGTCATGTATCGTTTTCCGAGTTCATGCCACTGTTTCTTCCCTCGGCCATCAATTACCTAGTTCCTGCATTATTGATGTCATTTTTCTTACCACAAGAAAAACCCAACACCGTGCATCAACATGTCGAACTCAAACGCGGTGCTCGCCGTATTGTAGCGTTATTCATACTTACGATTGCTACTGCGGTTTCTTTTCACGCTGCCCTCCATTTTCCGCCCGTAATCGGGATGATGATGGGGCTAGCTTATTTGCAATTCTTTGGCTATTTCTTGCGTAAAACACTCCCGACCTCATTAGCAAAAAAAACCGCCCTTGCGATTGCAAACCATGATGAAGCTGCCTTGAAACGAATTGGCTCAGTTGTTCCCTTTGATGTATTTAAACGAGTGTCACACGCAGAATGGGATACATTACTGTTTTTTTATGGCGTAGTTATGTGTGTTGGTGGCTTAAGCCTACTGGGTTATTTAGGGTTGATTTCCGAAGTGATGTACACCGAGTGGAACCCCGTTTTGGCCAATATAGTGGTCGGGATTCTATCCGCCATTGTCGATAATATTCCCGTCATGTTTGCGGTACTCACCATGGAGCCAGCTATGTCTACCAGTAACTGGTTATTAGTGACGCTAACTGCTGGGGTTGGGGGCAGCTTACTGTCCATTGGCTCTGCCGCTGGCGTAGCATTAATGGGAGCCGCACACGGCAAATACACTTTTTTCGGCCATTTAAAGTGGACGCCAATTATTGCTGTCGGCTATGCCACAAGCATCGCCGTGCATTTATTACTCAATCAAATGATGTTTTAGTTGTTGCGCAAGGCACATAAAGCAAAATTACACTATTAGCGATTAATAAAAAGAAAGGTGCTAATCAATTCAGTCATGACTCCAATTGGTTGATTCAAAGATAGAATTCTCGTTCAATGAATGCTCCGATCGCCTTATCGTGCATCTTCTCCGATTTGGAAAAACCGATTGTTCTACGTACTAAACGTTTTGATCTGGAACGCTTATATTCTATGCAACGAAATCGCTGAAAGCTCGTTACCCCCTTGCCGTGTTTACGTACATGTTCAGTTTGGTTACAAAATCGACATTGAACTTGAATGGTAGCCATGATTTATTGTTTGAGGATGAAAAGGTTATCATTTTAGCACAAGTTCTCCATGTTGGAGTCACGACCAAAAATATTGCGAATACGTTTAAGAGTTAGTTTAAAAATACGAGTATTTCTTTGATGAGCGGGTTTCGGTTATTAGCGATGGTTATGCCTCTGATACCGATTTCCCATACTACAACTCGACTAAGTTTTAACGTTGATGCATTCGTCACTTTTCATCTGGGTTCAAAACCACTAACATGCTTGAGCTTTCTAAGCACACATATTTTTTTAAATTCTCAGGGCGGGGTGTAATTCCCCACCGGCGGTATATTGACTTACACACTTTCATGGTTGGAGTTGATGAGCCCGCGAGCGCTCGATTTTTCGAGGTCAGCAGATCTGGTGAGAGGCCAGAGCCGACGGTTATAGTCCGGATGAGAGAGAATGAAAAAACATCAGTTATTCGATTAACTGGTGCAATTCGTTTTGGATTTGATCCCTCATATTACGCCCTGATTCTGGTGATTTTTTAGGAGTAGAACCATGAATCAGTTATCACTTCTTGCCGAATTCGGTGACCCAATTACTCGCGTTGAAAATGCATTATCAGCCCTTAAGCAAGGTCGGGGGGTTTTACTGCTTGATGATGAAGATCGTGAAAACGAAGGCGACATTATCTATGCAGTAGAGTCGCTGACAACCGAGCAAATGGCATTGATGATCCGTGAATGCAGTGGCATTGTTTGCTTATGTTTGACCGATGCACAAGCGAACAAACTACAATTACCGCCGATGGTTGTAAACAATAATAGCGCAAACCAAACCGCGTTTACCGTATCTATTGAAGCGAAAGAAGGCGTCACTACTGGTGTATCCGCGCAAGACCGTGTAACCACGATTAAAACGGCAGCTCGGTTGGATGCCAAACCTGATGACCTTGCCCGTCCGGGACATGTATTCCCATTGCGTGCACGTGCAGGTGGCGTATTAGCTCGTCGTGGTCATACCGAAGGTACGGTTGATCTAATGCAAATGGCAGGTTTAATGCCTGCGGGAGTTTTGTGTGAATTGACGAACCCGGATGGCTCTATGGCAAAAACCCCAGAAATTATTGAATTTGGGCGCGTGCATAATATGCCAGTTCTAACCATCGAAGATATGGTGTTGTATCGTAATCAGTATGATTTGAAATTGGCTTAACCATTGAATCAAGGGCGCATGATGCGCCCTAACTAATCATCTTTCACATACAAACCTTCTAGGCTGTCATATTCTCTTTCCAACTTTCCGCGATAAAATCTATGAACTGTCTTACCACTGGAATTTGATAGCTACGAGATAAGTACACTGCCCACAGTGCATTGCTAGGAGAATGGTACTCTGGCAATACAACCTCAAGCAGCCCTTTCGCAATCAGCGGATTGGCCAGGTCACAGGGTAAACGCACAATGCCATGATGATTGATAGCAGTTCGGCTTAATATGCCCATATCATTGGCCCGAAGGTTGCCGCTGACTTGCACCGAATAATGCTGATTGTCTCGCACGAAATTCCATTTATCACTACTTAAGTGCACAAAGCAGTTGTGCTGAGATAAATCACTCGGCTGAGTAATGACTTCATGCTGTTCAAGATAATTTTTCGAAGCACAGACAACGGTATCGACGCGTATTAAGCGGCGTGCTATTAAGGTGATCCGGTTGCTGGGTAAAGCGCAAGGCTATTTCGACTCGTTCATCAACCAATTGTGATAACCGATCAGAGGCGACCATATCAATCATGACCAGCGGGTGAAGGCTTGTACAACATCTAAAAGCATATTTTGCGCAAGGCCAATTGGAGCGGCTATGTGAATGGTTCCAAAAAGTTGTTGAGATTATTCTAATGCCCGCAATTCCAACTCTGCGGTTTGGTGACGTATTTGCTCACAGCGCGCCAGAGCATCTTCACCAGCGGTCGTGAGGCTAACTTTTCGAGTCGTTCTATGCAACAAACGTTACTTCAACCAATCCTCCACTTCTTGCACGTGTCGCGATATTTGCAAGCGGCTTAGGTTTAAATTATCAGTAGCTTTAGTAAAGCTGGCGGTATTAGCCACTTCAATGAAGCTGCGCATGGCGGTGAGTCTATCCATCGAGAATCTCTATTGGTTAGCTATTAGACTGTAATAGTTGTCTAAAACAGTAAATGAATGAGAAAACAAGTTATGAAAATTGCAGTTTTAACCTAAATAACATTAACCGGAAAATTGTTGCCGATATTGTTTGGGTGATACGCCGATTAAGCGTCGAAAATGATGACGCAAAGTTGTGGCGTTATCAAAACCAGCAAGTTGGGCGAGTGTTTCCATATTCACCGATTCAGTTTCGAGTAAACCTTTTGCTCGTTCGATTCGTTGCAGGATAAGCCATGTTTTAGGTGAAAGGTTAAAACTAGCGCGAAATTTTCGGTCAAATGTACGGCGCGACATATTTGCTTTGGCCGCCATGGCTTCAATATTGATAGCTTGGTCGGTTTAGGGCTCAGTGCGACTAGCTATGTCATTGTGCTTGGTGCAGTAGCTAAAATGGTTCCTGCAGAACATGCGGCAAAAGCATTTGGACTCACCACCGCCGCGGGCTCATTGGGTATGTTTGTAATGCTCCCCGGAGCGCAAACTTTATTGGCTGATGTTGGATGGCAAGGCACTTTGCAAATATTTGCGATGTTATGTAGTGCTATGATTGCCTTTGCGCTATTTATGAAAAAAGTAGATCCGCCAACCAATTCAATACAGAGTTTGGTCAAGCAACAAACATTGAAACAAGCTTTAAGAGAGGCATTTGCGCATCGAGGTTATTGGTTAATTCATGCTGGATTCTTTGTATGTGGTTTCCACGTGATGTTTATTGCTACTCATTTACCAAGTTATTTGGCAGACAAACAGTTACCAGCCTCAAGTGCGGCCATGGCCTTAGCCTATGTGGGTATCTTCAATATCTTTGGTTCTTATTTTTGGGGAGTCATGGGCGATCGTTTTAATAAACGTTATGTGATGACTGCGCTTTATTTGATGCGAACTGTGGTGATTGGCGGGTTTGTGACATTACCCGTGACTGAGCAAACCGCAGCCATATTCGGCGCAGCGATTGGTTTTTGTTGGCTAGGGACTGTACCATTAACCTCAGGCTTGGTACGTCAAGTTTTCGGTGCTCGTTACCTTTCTACCCTTTATGGTTTAGTATTCTTCACCCACCAAGTGGGCAGCTTTCTAGGAGCATGGGTTGGTGGTCGTATTTATGATTACTATGGTTCTTATGAGCCTATTTGGTGGTCGACGGTGGTGCTGGCGTTGCTTGCCGCTTTGATACATCTGCCAATTAACGACAAACCCATGCCTCGCTTGGCCGTTGCGAGCTAAGTGTCATGACAAGTTGAGTCCAAGCAGACCTGAAATCAATTTTATGATGTTGGTTTGATTCTGAGTTCTTCTATATGATGAGCTCAGAATTTTTTTGTTTTTAGAGTGGAAGGTTTTTGTGTCTGAGTGGATTACTACGCCTGCATTGATTGCTATATTACTGATTTTCCTTGGATCTTTCGTGCAAACGGCGATTGGCTTTGGATTAGCGATTGTAGCTGCGCCTTTACTATTTCTTGTTTCACCGGATTATGTGCCTGCTCCTATCTGTTTAGTAGCACTATTTATCTCAATACTCAATGCGATGAAGCATCGTAGTAATATTGAAATTGGTGGATTGAAAATGGCGCTTATTGGTCGTATTCCTGGCTCTATCGCTGGTGGTTTTTTGTTAGTGATGGTGTCAACCGATGCATTAGCACTGTGGTTAGGTCTATTAGTGCTGTTTGCGGTGGTGGTGAGTTTACTGCCATTTCGTATTGAACCGACCCCTACGCGCATGGGTGTTGCGGGGTTTTTCTCAGGCTTTTTTGGCACCAGTTCTGCGATAGGTGGACCGCCAATGGCATTACTGCTACAGCATCAAGAGGCCAATCAATTACGTGGCAATCTTTCGGCTTTCTTTGTTTTCAGCTCGATCATCTCTTTGATGATTCTGCTACCCGCTGGGTTTTTAACTGTACATCATTTGTGGATTACCATTCCGTTAATTCCAGCCGCGTGGGTTGGGTATAAATTGGCCTTGATGACCACGCAGGCGTTACCCAAAGAAAAAATTCGCGTTGGGGCGCTGTTGTTATGCACTATCAGTGGCGCAACGGCGGTGTGGCAAGGGCTGTTTTAAGTTTGTTAATCTTCAGTTAAGTATGGTTTGGGATACTTAACGGTATCTAATTTAGCACTAGATTGCTTGTAATTTAAGCGATCGATAACGAAAGTATGTTTTGGAAAAGGTGAAGTTATGAGAACGTTGGGTAACATTATTTGGTTTTTGTTTGGTGGGATTTTTATGGGCTTGGCATGGTGGTTCTTCGGTTTGCTCGCCTTCATCAGTATTATCGGTATTCCTTGGGGACGAGCCTGCTTTGTGATCGGTAATTTTTCATTTTTCCCATTCGGCCAAGAAGCGATCTCGCGCGATGAATTGACCAATGAAACCGATATTGGCACCAGTCCACTTGGTTTTATTGGCAATGTCATTTGGTTTATTTTTGCAGGTTTTTGGTTGGCGGTTGGTCATATCCTTTCTGCTTGCGCATGCTTTATTACCATTATCGGTATTCCATTTGCGTTGCAGCATTTGAAATTAGCCGTGATCTCTTTAGCGCCGATTGGCAAAACGATTGTACCGAAAGAAGAAGCTGCTCGTGCCCGTTATTCTTCTCATCGTTAGTGGTTGATTTTTCCCAAGACTCCGAGGGTATCTTCGGAGTTTTAATTTCCTCGGTTCAATAGGCTTTTATACCGAATGCCCGCAGCTTGCTTGGCAGTATCTCATCCAGTTTGGTTACGTCTTCATAATTGAGTTCAATGAGATTAAAAGCGTGTTCGTGATAAATAATGCGCACTTTTTCTTGATCTTTTTCTGCCGTCGGTCCTGAATCTGAGCCCCAATATTGGAGATAGACTTTACCTGCGGGTAAGTAAAAATCGCTGGTAATATCTTGGTCGATAGGAAGTTGACGCTCATAGGCATGCACCACACCTGCCATATAAAGCCAGTTATCAATCAATAATTCACCTTTTGATCGAACGTAATGGCCATCCAACGTGCGATGTTTTGCTTCAAATTTTTGACGAAAACTGGAGTAGGATTTATCGGTGGAGTGTGTTTCAGCATCTTGCCCGCAAAATTCAATAACGGACTGCTTTAAACGTTTATTACGAGTTATTGAATCATGCCAAACGACGAATTGGCTTTCTGATTCTTTCCCTTCACGCTGCTGCCCTCCTGCTCGTAAGCCCGATTTTGTGACTTTCCAGCCGGTGTCACTTTTCGCTATCCAGCCTAGTTCACTCAACAGTTGGTTAATTTTCTTCGGGTTGAGTTTAAAGCGTTCACCCAATTGCGTGGCGCTAAGGGTGATACCACGGTTAGCGTCTAAATCGATTAACAAGTTTTCAGGCCAAACGATGAATTGTCCAAACTTTTGGTGATCGACGTATTCGCCGCCAAATTTTGCGCCGAGTTCGGTGAGCACCCATTTTTCATCGTGGCGGTTAATATATCCTGCTTTTTTGAGGTCACTAAAAAGTTGTTTAGCTTCTAGCTGGCGAATTTTCGCAAGCGCTGAGGTGGATATTTTCTCTGGTTTCATTCAAACCTCAAAAACAGTGGAAAATATTTGCTATTCAATCACATGCTTTTCATAAAATTCAATGCTTCCTGCACTAAAGTGATGGATGCAGCGAGTTTTTTCTTTGTTTTGTATCTAAATTTTAACTAGCTATATCCTATTTTCGATCTATTTGTTCTCATTGAAAAACAATAAGCTTGTTATCACTTCGAATTATGACTAACAGGCATTAATAATGACATTCCAACAACGTGCTTTAACCGGCTTACTTTTAGCAGGTGTTTCTTTTTCTAGCCTAGCAGCGCTGACTTTCCAAACTTATAACCCAGGAGAAAAGGGGATTTTCCCCGTCAGTTCCACTCTAATTAGTGGAGAAAAACAAGCCATATTGGTTGATGTTCAATTTGGTACTAAAGATGGTCAAGCATTAGTTGATATGATCAAGCAATCAGGCAAAGATTTGACGGCTATTTATATCAGTGGTGACTGAGATGGTGAAGGCTTACCCCAAATTGCCAGGCCAACAAGACTTAGAACTGAGTGCTCAAGTAAACACTGGTGAGCGTCAGTGGTAACCGGTTTTAAAAGCGCGAGTTATTGACTCGCACCTTCTATCGTTGGCGTTTTTGCTTCAACATAGCCGATCTTAGTCCAGACATTACTTAATTTATACATAGCGCAAACGCTACAAGTTAGGACTTCACCTTGGCCGTGTATCACAATCACAATGTCTTCACGTTGTTCTTTCGAATTATTGCGTACTTGAATAGAAATTTGAGTCCCGTCAACGGTGTAGGGACGAGACCAAGTTTGTTTTTCTGAATGTGCGCTAACGATCCCATCTTCAAATATCAATAAATCGGAATTGTATTGGTTATCATAAGTACCGTGAAACTCGTAGGTTTCACTATTGGCCCAACGCTCAATATCTTCCTGAGAGCAGCCTTGTAGAGCAGATATGAGTGCCAAAGTGCCTATCCATTTCACTAAGGTATAACTCATCATAAAACGTTACCTCGATAATTTATTCTCAAGCTCTAGTAAACTTGCTTTGCGTTCAAGCCCACCAGCATAACCGGTTAGTTTGCCATTTTTCCCTATCACTCTATGGCATGGCACAATAATAGAAATAGGATTTTTCCCATTCGCCAGCCCAACGGCTCTCACCGCTTTAGAGTTACCAATGGTATTCGCTAATTGCTGGTAATTCCATGTTTCCCCATAAGGGATCTTGCATAATGCTTGCCAAACAGATTGCTGAAATACGGTACCTTGTGCGGCAAGAGGAATGTCAAATACAGTTCGCCGCCCGGTAAAATACTCATCTAACTGTTTGATTGTGCTAGTAAGTATAGGACAGTTTTCCGATTTTTCTCCTAATTCATCAGGTCTCGTTGTTTCGGTTTCAAACCAAGCGCCGAGCAACCCCTGCTGGTTGGCTTGTAATGTCATCAGCCCTAACGGACTGTAATAATAAACAAAGTGATTCATATTGTTGATTCCAGCAGTCGAAAGTGACATAGCTCCCCTGCAAGCCGACTTATTTTCTCGTAAATCAAGTTGGCGCATTGGTATATTGATTACGGCTTCATTATAAAATCAGTCGATAACCGCATCACCTGCTTGTTGTAAAGAGTAAGCGGTTAGTGGATCAATATTAGCCACTAACTTTTCAACTTGTGTAATTGCTTCAATCGATGAGCTGTTTTTACGATAGCTTAGATAGATAGGGCGTTGCCAATCTTCCACATCTTCAATGCGATACAGTTGGCCTGAATTGATAAATGGTTCAACTAAAGATTTAGGGAGATAAGCACTGCCGCCTTTTTCGAGAATGAAATCAAGTGCAATACGAGCGGTAGACGTTCGTAAAAATGGAATTGGAGCCTTTGGGTGTCGCTCAGAGTGCTCTGATGCGAAACGACTTCCCCAATCTACATAGACATATTTGTTGTCAAAGGCGGTAGCTAACGTATCAGGTCGAGTGGATACCAATACTAGTACTATATCTGCTACTTTTTTGCAGTTGAGTTCTTCGGCTTTGATTTGATCGAAAGCAAAAGCCATATCCAATGTGCGTTCAAGTAAACTGCGATTAAGGTGTTCTCTACTCATTACTTCAGCCATAAAGCCATAGCCGGTAAAAGAGTCGGTGACAATGCTTAAGCAGTTTTGCAAATAGGCATCCCATACATTTGGTGTTCCGCCTAGCGTGAGCTGTAAGGCCTTCCCATTTTCAAGAGAGAGTTCGAATTTCGCTTGTTGTAAGGTAGCGACCATCACTTCCGCGTAGTTGATGAGCCGTTCTCCAGCAGAGGTGAGCTTGATATTATTGCGATCTCGCGTAAACAGTTGAGCATCGAAATAATTTTCGAGTTGTTTAATGCGTGCACTGACCGCTGCTTGAGTCAAATAAAGGTTTTCAGCTGCTCGCCCAAAGTGACGAACTTTAGCGAGTTCTAGAAAAGTGCGAAAAACTTTTACATCCATATTTAATCCTCTGAAATTACCCCACCAGATTAACAAGGAAGAGCAATTATGACGATAAAAAATTTTTGTTTTTCTTTTGAGAGAATTACGCCTAATTTTCGCCTGATCCATCGCTACATGGTGGCAGCATTATTCACATGAGGTTGATATGTCTGAGACTGAATTCCGTCACGGAAAAAAACGATTTTTTGACAATGTAAAGTTTCCGCGAGGCTTTGCAAAATCTGGTGATTTTACTCTTGCTGAAGAGGAGCTTCTGATCACTTATGGGGACACCATGCTTGGCCTAGAATCTGGTGATATTCTTCCAGAAAGTGCAGAAGAAGCGCATTTCATTAAAGCGATTGAAAATCCAGTAAAGGCTAAATCGAAGTTAGAGCGAGTCTGGCTTAAATACACACAACTCGCTCGTGGTCGTAAGCGATTCCATACTTTGAATGGTCGCAACAAACCGGAAGCGGGTGACGACTATACCGAAGAAGATGTTAGCTTAAGCGAAGAAGATTAATCTTCATC
Organism: Vibrio sp. S12_S33; assembly: GCF_963889785.1. Taxonomy (NCBI): domain Bacteria; kingdom Pseudomonadati; phylum Pseudomonadota; class Gammaproteobacteria; order Vibrionales; family Vibrionaceae; genus Vibrio; species Vibrio sp. S12_S33. The sequence goes on from NZ_CAWPQZ010000017.1 coordinate 48,671, forward strand.
TCTAACGCCGAATCCTCATGGCTTAGGATTTGCTCATCGTTAAGCGGTTTCAACGTGCTAATGAAACTGATTAAGAGTTTAGCCAGCGTCTTCCTGTCAAAGCCCTAGCATTGGTTTGTTGCTGGGGCCTTGTTCCCAGTTCGTGCTATTTCGCTAACTGCGATACTTTCTTTAAGAAACTATCTCTTAAATGCTCTTGGTCGTAATCTAAATGGTAAGTGTTGTGAAAACCAACCTTGAGTTCTACACCATTACCGCGCATGTAGATGTTGTAACCATCGTAGTCTGAAAAGGCTTCAATACCCTCGTAAATCTTACCAAACTCAGTGGGTGTGCCGTTCTCCATTATCATCTCATAGGCATGTAGAACCTTTGTGCTATCCAATTCATTTTTCATGAGGTTAACTCCTTTCTCGCCTGTGTGACAAGTATGGTCAAGGAACACCGCTCCTGCCATTAATCATAGCGTTTTAGATCAAGTTTCCACTTAATTTTACCTATGAATTTTTTCTGTATATTCACTAAAATGATGAGAGTATGAGAGAGGTTATTGCTTTAATACAGATGATGGATGAGTGTTAATTGAACAGTTTTGGGCAATTTATTCAATAAACTTCTAAAATTTGACCTAAAACAATGGCAGTCGCTAAAAACTTATTTTATAATGCGAATTAATGTTTCAGTACATCATAATATTCCAATTATTAGAGGCCAAACATGAGACTTATCCCGTTAAAACAGGCAGTGCAAGTAGGTAAATGGGCTGCTGCACACATCGTAAAACGTATTAATGCATTTAACCCAAGCGCGGATCGTCCTTTCGTTTTGGGCTTACCTACTGGTGGAACACCGCTTGCTACGTATAAAGCGCTGATCGAAATGTACAACGCTGGTGAAGTGAGCTTTAAGCATGTGGTGACATTTAACATGGACGAGTATATCGGTATTCCTGCTGATCATCCGGAATCTTACCGTTCATTTATGTACAACAATTTCTTTAAGCACGTTGATATTCAAGAAGAAAATATTAATTTGCTTAACGGTAACGCTGATGACGTTGATGCAGAATGCACACGTTATGAAGATAAAATCAAGTCTTATGGCCGCATCAATTTATTCATGGGCGGTGTGGGTAACGATGGCCATATTGCTTTTAATGAACCTGCGTCTTCTCTTTCTTCACGCACTCGTATTAAAACGTTGACCGAAGATACACGCATTGCTAACTCACGTTTCTTTGATGGTGATATCAACCAAGTACCTAAGTATGCATTGACGATTGGCGTGGGCACTTTGCTTGATTCAGAAGAAGTGATGATTTTGGTGACCGGCCACAATAAAGCACTTGCGTTGCAAGCTGCAGTTGAAGGTAGTGTGAATCATCTATGGACTGTGTCTGCACTGCAGCTCCATCCAAAATCTGTGATCGTATGTGATGAGCCATCAACCCAAGAGCTGAAAGTAAAGACAGTAAAATACTTTACTGAATTAGAAGCGAAGAATATTGTAGGTTTTTAAGTCACCTACTGTTTTGTAAAAAAGCCCTGCTAGAAATAGCAGGGCTTTTTTGATGAGACATCATGTTGTCGTTATAGAAGTAAGCTTTGAAGTGTTATGCTTCAGCAGCTAATTTTACATCTTTCAATTCAACGAGGTGTTTTTCTGGGTGCTTTTCAGGTGCTGGGTAAGTCACCCCGTTAAAACGACCACCGTGTTCAATGCTAAGATCGTCACTATAAATAGAGCCAGTAACGCTGCCTTTACTTAAAATTTCAATTTTAGTAGCGTGACATGTACCTTCAAATTCACCATTGATAATCAGATGCTCGGCAAACAGTTCCCCACTAACGATACCCGTTTCACTGATCACTATGGTTTTATCGACATGTATTTGACCTTCAACTGAACCATCAATTTGTATATCGCTTTCTAGCTTGAGCTGTCCGTTAATGGCGCAGCCTTTTGCGATGAGAGTTGTAGCTGAGCGCTGACTCTTAGCTCGACTTTGTTTACTAAAGATTCCCATCGGATACCTCTTACCTTACTAAATATCGTTTCAAAATCATTTACGCCCCAATCAACAAATGGTCTTGGATCTAAAGAGCGCCCGACAAATCGAATTTCATAGTGCAAATGTGGGCCTGAAGACAACCCGGTGTTGCCGGAATAGGCAATTAAGTCACCTTTTTGCACAAAGTCCCCTCCTTTCACTGCAAATTTCTGCAAATGTGAATAAGAGCTGGTAAAACCATAGGAGTGCTGAAGACGTAAAAAATTTCCAGAACCCTTGTTACTTGCCCGAGTGACCTCAACAACGCCATCTGCTGGGGCATAAATAGGTGTACCAGTATTCACTGCAAAATCTTGTCCGCGATGAACTTTGACTGCGCCTGTAACGGGGTGGATACGTTCACCATATCCTGACGAAATTCGCGCGTTATGCACAGGTGCACCACTTGGTATTTGGGTTAGCATCACCATTCTTACTGAAGAAGTGATTGCAGCAGTGTCTAAACGTGACTCTAGTTCCGCACCGCTTTCATCCACACCGAGCACTTTTTCAAGATCACCCAGCCTATCCGATACCAACTGCATTTTTTCTTCACGTTCTAGCAGATCATTTTCTAAGTTGTCTTTTAGTTCTTTTAATGAAGTGACTTCTTCGCTTAAAGACATGGATTGACTTTCTAACTCCTGTTGTTTGAGTTTAGCAAAGTCAACTTCATTTACTAGATAATAAATAACGCCGCCAGTCGCCACGACACCAGCCAGTAGCAAGTATCCAAACCCTTTTAGAATGTGGCGAAACCATTTACCGATATGAAAGTGCTTTGTTCCATGAATAGAGGAAACAGAAACTATAACTCTTTCTTTCATTGATTCGTTTACAGCGTTAATAGTGAAAAGTGACCAGATTCTATCAGGGAATCAGTAATGTCAAAACATTTAGCGTTGTAGGGTAATGCCTAATTCACAACCTTATTGTTATCTTTGTGAATTGGAACGTATGCACGATGCAATCGTGATTAGAAAAACATCAATTTAAATAAAGCACTAGCTTAATACTGCACTCGATGATAAATGCTTAATGAAATAGATGTCCCCCGAAATGCTGCAAAATGCAGAAGCCAAATCTAGGAGGTTGTAGGCTAATCGCATTTTATCAGCACAATGCATTGTGACTCAGAGACTCTTTACTATGCGCCCAGCTTCTTAAGTGACGTGTATGTAAATTACAGAATTAACAATTAATCTTGGGGTTATTTATTTTTCAAGGCGAAATAAATTATAAAGTGTGATTTATGGCATGTTATATTTTTGCGTGAATTATAAATATATACCCGTTCAACTTGAAGATCATTTTTGCACATCGGTATTTTTACTTTATGTTGGCGAAACGATGTAAATCATAGCGATGTGCAAAGACCAAATGATGGTTGACTTTCATTCAGAACGTGAAGACTAGACAAATGATACGAGGAGTTAATAATGATGAGATGGGTTGTTATTTACAGTGTAAAACTAGCTAGGTAAGAAACTAAATTTGAATCCATAAAAAAGCCACAATATATGTGGCTCAGTGTACTAATTAGTTGACCAATTCTTGATATTCACGCTTATCTTCGGGGCGCAATTGACGCTGCACACCCATTAAGAAGTTACGCAAAATTTGGTCTTTACAGTCACGATAATGTTTATTGTCTGGCTTACGGAAAAAGGCATTTAATTCATGTTTACTTAAACTGAAATCGACAACCGATAAAGTATCTAAAATATCTTCTGCTTTCATATCTAAAGCAATACGTAATTTCATAAAGATCATATTGTTAGTTAAACGAGCCTCTGGATTTGGTTGCTCACCTTCACGCTTACCACGTTTGGTGTTAATTAACCCATTAAGAAATATCGCCAGCTCAGTATCACTAAACACAGCATCTGTTTCTTTGCTCAACCAAGCAGAAATTTGATCTTGAGTTACTTGGCTATCAGCAGCAGCGAAAATTTCAACCATAGTTGAGTCTTTAAAATCGAAGGTGTAGCGAATGCGGCGTAAAATATCGTTATTGGTCAAAATAGATCCTAGGGTTAGATTTAACCAGTGCCGTCAACATGACAGACTGTGAAGAAATAGCGCACCACTGTAGCAGAATAGCTATAAGCTACCTATTGATTTCATACCGAGAAGAGAAATGCTGGCTGGAAAATGTCAAGCACAGCAATTGAAGCGAGCCCGACATCAAAAATGCATAGTCAGTTGACTAGCGTATAAACCAGCGTCTCAATATCGGTAAAAAAGCTTTGCGATAGCGCAATAACCAATGGCTGCGAGGTAACCATTGTGGAGAAGCAAGCACCGTTTTCGTATGTGAAAAGGTCTTAAAACCTTCGATACCATGATAGTGCCCCACCCCCGATTCGCCAATACCACCGAAGGGAGCATCATCTGCTGCGACCTGCAGTAACGTATCATTCACCGCTAGGCCACCACTGTGGGTTTTGGTTGTGATCTGCTGCACTATAGAAGTGTCATTCGTCATTAAATATAACGCCAGAGGACGTGGGCGAGCGTTCACATAAGCAATCGCATCATCCAGTGTTTGATAACCAAGAATCGGTAAAATTGGGCCGAAAATCTCTTGCTGTGCCACCAACATAGACTCATCGACTTGTGTTATAAGATGAGGTAAAAACTGCCGTCCGACACCTGAACCATTAGTGTTTTGTAAAGGGTGAATGTGCGCCCCTTTTCGCTCAGCGTCCTCGAGATAAGATTGCAAGCGATCAAATTGAGCCTGGTTAATAATATGAGAAGTATCAAAAACGCCACTCTTCAGCACAAAATTCTTTTTAAAACGTTTGAGATAAAGCTCAATGAAGGTTGAAACTTTAGCTTGTGGAACTAAAACATAATCTGGCGCAACACAAATTTGCCCAGCGTTCACCGCTTTACCCAGCATAATGTTATCGACACTACGTTTTAGATCAGCATCATCAGCAATAATGACTGGAGATTTCCCCCCTAATTCCAAGGTAATCGGGGTTAGATTTTTCGCCGCGGCTTGTGCCACTAATTTTCCAACCGATGTTGAGCCAGTAAAAAGCAAATGATCAAACGCTAAGGCACTAAATTTTTCGGCTACATTGGCATCGCCTTGCACGGTGGTAATCGCTTCTTCTACAACCGAAAAAATGCGCGCCAACACTTGGTTAGTCTGTGGTGTGTATTCACTCAATTTCACCATCACTCGGTTACCAGCCGCCAGAGCCGTCACTATTGGAGCTACACTAAGAACAATAGGAAAATTCCAGGGCACAATAACCCCGACGACACCTAGTGGTTGGTAATGAACCTTTACTTTTGAAGGAAATAACAGTAATCCATTATGGCGCGAGCTTGGTTTCAACCACGATTTAAGCTGCTTTAAGGTGTAATTGATATGCGAAACCGCAGGAAGAAGATCACAAATAGTGCTGTCAAAATCGCTTCGATAGCCGTAGTCGTCACTTAATGCTTGAGTAAGTGCTTGCTGTTCATGGATTAGTGCCTTTTTAAGAGCGATTAACCATAGACGACGTTGGTCAACACTCGGATATGGTGCACTATTTGCGCACTGCTTAAGCTGCACAAATTGCGCTAAAATATCCGTTTCACTTAATGAGGTGGCAGGTGATTCTACCTGATCTCTCTGACTGCCTTTCGCTTGCAACATACGCCCTTCTTTTTAATTACAACATGTTTGAGATAAGTTCAGGATTGATACCAAAACTGGCTTTATGCTCTTCAATCACAAACTCACTACGTGTCTGAATAACCCCTGGCAACGTTCCAAGTTTGCCGGACATAAAACCTTGGTAAGCCTTCATGTCTTTCACTCGTACTTTGATCATGGTATCAAAATCACCAGACAGCGAATAACACGCTTCAATTTCAGGAATATCGGCGACCGCTTCGGCAAAACGTTCAAAAATAGAGAAGCTTGTTTGATCTAATCGAATATGGATGAACACTTGCACATCTAAACCCAATTTTTCTGGGCAAAGTTCTGCGTGGTAACCTTTGATATACCCTTCTTTTTCTAAGCGCTTCACACGATCAGAACAAGGAGAAGTAGTTAAATTGACTAGTTTTGCAAGCTCAACGACAGGTAAACGCCCTTTGTTATGCAAAATACGTAAAATTTGTTGATCAATTCGGTCTAAGTTCATGGCGCTCTATGTGAGTTAACAAATCATCATGTGCCATACAATAATGGCTTATATCACTATGCCTAGATACCTTAGCAAGGCATTGTGATAGTGGTCACATTGAAGCTAAAAAGATAGCCAGTCAGCGAAACTGACTGGCTATCAATAAAAAACGTCTTTATTTTCACATTAACGAGGTTTGCTAAAGTTTGAAGCGAGAAATTTCCTTATCAAGTTCACCCGCAAGGCCGCGTAATTCACGCGCTTGTTCAACAGCACCCTGTGCATCATGAGCTAATTGATCACTCACCTCACGTACTGACTCAGTATTACCGTTAATATCTGCCGTCACTAATGATTGCTCTTCAGCTGCGGAAGCAATTTGCGTCGCCATATCGCTGATCATTTGAATCGCTTCACTGATAGCATTTAAACTCTCCCCCGTTTGATTAACGTCTTGTACACTGGTCTCTACCAATTTATGACTTTCGGTCATCACAGAAACTGCATTAGCCGTTACCTTCTGCAAGCCTGCAATTTTAGACTGAATTTCTTCAGTTGATGCATGAGTTCGCTGAGACAAAACTCGCACCTCATCTGCGACCACAGCAAAACCACGTCCTTGCTCACCAGCGCGAGCCGCTTCAATCGCCGCATTCAACGCCAACAGATTCGTTTGCTCAGCAATAGAGCGGATAGTCGAAAGAATGGTCGAAATTTCATTACCATGAACTTCAAGCTCGCCAATAATACCCACCGCATTGTTTAGCTCTTGTGCTAATTGATCAATCGACTGTTTGCTTTGTTGCATTTGTTGGTAACCTTGCGCACCAAGCTCAACCGATTCATTAGCATTTTTAGCCGTGTTATCAGCATTACCAGCAATTTCTGCCGTTGCGGAAGCCATTTCGGTTACCGCCGTTGCAACCATGGTGATCTCATCTTGCTGAGTACGAATTCGCTCACTACGTTGAGTGGCTGCGCTAGCAGCTTGGTTCGCTCCTTGGTTAAGAGACTCGGACACCTCTTTTACATTTTTCACCATCACATGCAAGCGATCGACAAATTTATTGAATTTGTCCGCAACCAATCCAACCTCATCTTGGCTATGCACTTCCAAGCGACGAGTTAAATCACCATCACCTTCCGCAATATCAGAGAGTGCCTGAGCAATATTACCAAGCTCCGTTAATTGTCGCGCCACAAACCACGCGGTGCTCAACGCAAGGACAATCAAAATCGCCAACGCAATCAAACTTTGACTAAGTAACATCTCATTCAGTGGTGCTTCCAGAACAGCCTTATCCATGATCATTACTAGCAGCCAATCAGTATGTTCAATGCTTTGCGCCATCAATACTTTGGCATAACCATCAATATCCATAAATAGTGGTTGGCTTGAATTAGCAGTTGCTAGCAAACTGCTTATTGTCAAATCTGATGCAATGTCCTGAGTGGGTTTTAAGATCAACTCTTGATTTGAATGCGCGACGATCAAACCTTTCTGATTCACTAAAATAGCTTGACCTTGCCCTGGAACTTCAATCGCCAAGACATCCTTCATTAATTTGTCTAACGCTAGGTTTGACGCTGCCACCCCAATAATTTGACCATTTTGACGAACCGGTTCAGCCAAAGTCACCACTAACGCTTGCATCGTAACGCTAACATAAGGTGCAGTGGTGATCGCCTTACCTGCTGCTTTAGCTTCTTTATACCACCCACGAACTCGTGGATCATAACCCGCTTTATTAAGTGAAGGATCATGACGATACATCTCACCTTGCTCATTACCGTAGTAACTTAGCCCAAAAGCACCGGATTTCAGTGTTTGACGTAAGTGAGGAACAATATCTAAATTAGGGTTGAGTTCAATTTCTTCTTTTAAACCATTTAATGAATGCTGTTTACTTTCGAACCAATCACCGATTCCTTTAGCATTAGCCTGTAATACGTTTCGACTTTCGCTTTCTATGGCTCGCCAACTGTCTGCTTTGGAGGATTGATACCCCACCATCACCAATGCAACAGCCGTAAGTGCGATGGCAATGACAACAGAAAAAACCATTTTTCTCTTTAAACTAATTTGCATTGAACTACTCCTTAACGATGAATCAATTTAATTTATACCCACTGATAATATGAAAAATATCAGATAGTGTTTTGCTTTAAGTTGCAATACAAGATATTAGTGCCATGATTAAAGTAATAAACGTGCATTACATCATGGTAGGGTAGAGAAAATGATGATTTACCATCTGGATGATAATTGAGTGCTAAAGAGTAAATTTCAGAAGGTGTCTGGCTACAACCATAGACTTGATGCAGCCAGTAAAAACAAATGGTGAGTGTTAAATCACACGAACACGGGAAAAGTCAGTCTGGTTGAGTGTCGATTGATGATTACACACTCGGCAAAAACCTTGCTTTTCCATTTTGTAATAAGCTTCGCCTTGGAATACTAACGAGAGAAATTTTTGAACCCCTTGCCATGTCGAACACGGCTCAGTCTGGCAACGCTTCATCACTACTTTGTGCGGTGTTTGTTTACGACAGCAGTTACAATACGCCTTTAGCATGGTTCATCCTCGCTTATACCGTTATTGACAATTGACGTATTTTGCGCCAATTAGTTCATTCACCTCAAACTTTAGTTTTAATTTCGTGATATTAATTCACAAAATTAGCCATAAATATCGCCATATTTTGGCTAAAAATCACAAATATCCTGCAAAAAATAAAAAAGCCCCACAACGTGAGGCTTAAAATCAATAAGAGAAGATGATCAATTAATCAAGTTCAACCAACTGCTTTTTAAATGTGGCATGTTGGGCTTTAACTGACGATTCCGGCTCACCGGTCATTAAGCTAACAATAACAATCGCTGCCGTTGAAAGAATCATCCCTGGGACAATCTCATACACATCATACCAACCGCCAGAAAGTTGCTTCCAAACCACAATTGTGATACCACCAACAATAATACCAGCTAAAGCACCATTACGATTCATACGAGACCAATATAGACTCAACACTACCGCAGGGCCAAAGGCTGCGCCAAAACCAGCCCACGCATAAGAGACCAAACCAAGTACGGAGCTGTCAGGTGTCATTGCTAAAACCAGAGCAACGATAGAAATCAGGATAACAGCAAAGCGACCAACACGGACGATCTCTTCTGATGTCGCATCTTGCTTGATAACTTGTTTGTAGAAATCTTCAGCTAAAGCTGAAGAAGAAACCAGTAGCTGTGAGTCCGCGGTACTCATGATCGCGGCTAAAATCGCAGCCAGCAAGATACCAGCAACCACTGGATGGAAGATAGCATTAACCAACAACATAAAGATTTTTTCGCCATCGGCCAATTCAACTGAAGCCGTATTGGTGACATAAATGAGACCAACCAAACCAACTAACAGTGCGCCAGCCATAGACAATGCTGTCCAGATAACCGCAATGCGGCGCGCTGTGGTTAAGTCTTTATTTGAACGAGACGCTTTGAAACGAGCCAAAATATGTGGCTGACCAAAGTAACCAAGGCCCCATGCCACCAACGAAATGATCGCGACCGCAGAAAGAGGTTCACCTTTTACATCATTCCACATGGTCAATAATTCAGGGTTGATGGCAGATAAATCACTGTTCAACTGACCAAAACCGCCGTTCATTGCAGCAATAGGAACAATCATCAGTGCAGCTGCCATTAACAAACCTTGCACTAGATCTGTCCAAGATACCGCTAAGAAACCACCAAATAACGTATACGACACCACACAAACCGTACCAATAATTACCGCTGTTGAGTAATCTAAACCAAATACCGTTTCAAATAATTTGCCGCCAGCCACCAAGCCAGAACTGGTATAAAAGAGGAAGAATAAAAGGATAAAGAACGCTGAAATGGTTTGGATCAGTTTTGATTTATCATTGAAACGACGTGATAAAAATTCAGGAAGGGTCAATGAGTCGGTAGTGATACTGTACGTACGCAGACGTTTCGCATTGACCAACCAGTTAGCCCAAGTGCCGAGTAATAAACCACCTGCCAACCAGAAGGCTTCGATACCAGCAGCATACGCGTAGCCCGGTAAACCCAGCAGCAACCAACCACTCATATCAGAAGCACCAGCAGACAATGCTGCAGGCCAAGGTCCTAGTGAACGGCCACCAAGAAAGTAATCAGATGAGTTTTTCGTTCGTTGATAAGCGATAACACCAATAGCCAGCATCAAAATAAGATACAGGATAAAGGTGCTTGTAATAGCAAAGCTATTTTCCATTGTGTTTGTCCTCTTTAAAAGATCGCCTTCCATACCCCTCCCGAAGGAGGGGAATAAAACAGAAAGGATTAGTGGGTTTCGCTACCAAGTTCAAGCAAGGTCGCATTACCACCCACTGCTGTTATATTTATTGTGCGAGTACGCTCGGTAATAAAGCGCAACGATAAATGTGGATCATGTGCTACAGGAATAGCGTTCAAATCCGTTTCAGACACTAGGCTGACAATCGCACCAGTGCGACTTGCTAGCTGACGGTTGAGCGTACGTTCAACCGAGGTGTGGCCAACATAACCTAGACATCTTACGTCTGATTCCATCAACTGGTGATAGGCATCAAAAGATGAAAATTGAATCACGTTAGCCGGTAAAGAAGATTGCTCAAAAGCAGCCTGTAGAGCTTGGGTTAACTCAATATCGTCACTACAAAAGACAACGCTATTACCCGCGACAAGCGCGGCGCAAAGTTGAGCAACCGAAGCTTGTTTCGCTTTATCGCTATTCTCACCTTGAATGATGAGGGCAACCCCACGCCCAGCGGTATAAAGCTCATTGGTTTCTCCAGTGGGTCCGATAAGCTGATGCGGTTGCGCCAACAAAGCAGAAGCCTGATGAAGATGATAAGACATGACTTTAGCCAACTGTGGAATAGAACTTTGTAATAAACCTTTAAATGAAAGTAAGCACTCACATTTAGAGTCAAAGTCGGTAATGTTCCAGTTTTCCCATGCTGAAAAAGCGTCGGAAAAACGAGTCACTTGATGAACCATAATACTTCTCCTTCGCTTGAATTAATGAGCAAATACAGTTTGCGTAAAACGATACAGGTAATGAGGCCCACCCGCTTTAGGTCCAGTGCCTGAAAGTCCTTGGCCACCAAATGGTTGAACACCTACCACTGCACCGACTTGGTCACGGTTGATGTAACAGTTGCCAACACGAGCATGTTTCTCTACCCAGCGATACGTTGTTTCATTACGGCTATGAATGCCCATGGTTAAGCCAAAGCCTGTTTGATTAATTTGCTCAACGACATCGGTTAACTCACGCGCTTTAAAGCGAACAATGTGTAAAACTGGACCAAACTGCTCTTCCGTTAAACAAGAAATATCCGAGATTTCAAAAGCAGTAGGAGGCACAAAGTCACCCAGATCACACGCCTCACTGAGAGTCAATTGAGCTACTTTTGTTTGTGTTTGCGTCATATGTTCAATGTGAGCAAGCAATTTTTGCTTGGCTTTGTCATCAATCACAGGACCCACATCCGTGCTGTGTAAATGGGGAATACCGACGCTAAGCTCGTTCATTGCACCTTGGATCAAATTAATAATACGATCAGCGATATCTTGTTGAACAAACAACACCCGTAATGCCGAACAACGTTGTCCTGCGGAGGCAAATGCCGAGCGAATAACATCTCGCACAACCTGCTCTGGTAACGCGGTGCTATCAACGATCATCGCATTTTGGCCACCAGTCTCGGCAATAAATGGTACTGGGGCAGCATCGCGTTCCGCCAACGTCTTATTAATACGTTGCGCCGTTGCCGTCGAACCAGTAAACGCTACTCCCGCAATTGCTGGATGAGAGGTCAATGCACCACCAATTTCAGCACCACGTCCAGGGATGAGTTGAATCACACCTGTTGGGAAGCCAGCTTCTAGCATCAGCTCTACAGCTCGCGCTGCAATTAAACTGGTTTGCTCTGCAGGTTTTGCCACAACCGTATTACCGGCTACCAGCGCCGCAGCAATTTGACCAAGGAAAATTGCCAGTGGGAAATTCCACGGGCTGATACACACAAAGACACCCCGCCCCTCGCGACAAACTTGATGCGTTTCGCCATCAAAACTTTCGACTTCAAATGGTTTTAATGTTGCGACTTGCTTAGCGTAATAGCGGCAAAAATCCACCGCTTCACGAACTTCATCAATACTATCGTGAATTGTTTTACCCGCCTCTTGATGGCAAAGCGCAACCAATTCAGCAAGATTCTCTTCTAATAAATCAGCAAGTTTATCTAATTTTTTAGCGCGTTGCGTTGAAGGTTGCCGATTCCACGCTTCAAAGGCTTGCGCAGCCACCTCAATAGCATCGGAAGCATGATCAAGGTTAGCAAACATCACCTGACCAATTTCAACTCGGCGATCATAAGGTGCGGAGACCACTTCTGGCTCAACGCCTTGGTTCACCATGCTTTGGTAGTGGTCAGTACCACCGATAACTGGTGCAGCATGCCATTGCTTGCTTAACCACGCTTCCACTTTCTCTGCAAAAGGTTTTGCTTCACTTTCGATATCAATATTGACTCCGTACGAGTTCGCTCGCTCAGGGAAAATATTCGAAGGTAATGGAATTTTGTTGTTGTACAGTGTGTCGTACGCTAGCAGCATATCAAGCGGGTGTTGAGTTAGGCTGCTGATAGGGCAACGAGCATCCACCAAGCGGTGAACAAACGAACTATTTGCTCCATTTTCTAGTAAACGACGTACCAAGTACGGCAGCAAGTCTTTGTGGCTGCCAACAGGTGCATAAATACGCACAGACTGCTTGTAGGCGCTCATTGCATGGTGGTAGAGAGCGTCACCCATTCCATGTAAGCGTTGGAATTCAAAATCTTTGTGCTGCGCCATCACTGCAATTGCCGTCACGGTTTGCGCATTATGGCTAGCAAATTGTGGAAAAATATTACCGCGAACATTCTCACTAAGTAGGAAGCGGGCGCATGCAAGGTAGGCAACATCAGTCGCTTCTTTACGAGTATAGACCGGGTAATTGCTATAACCTGCTTGCTGTGACCATTTTACTTCACTATCCCAGTAAGCCCCTTTGACTAGACGCAGCGGAATTAAATCTCCTTGAGCTTTAGCAAGTCCATTTAGCCACATCAAAACAGGTAAAGCACGTTTAGAGTAAGCTTGCACCACTAAGCCAAACTTACCCCACCCTTTCACTAAATCGCTACGATAGACTTTCTCAAAAAGCTTAAGCGATAGCTCAAGGCGATCGGCCTCTTCCGCATCAATTGTAATCGCCACATTCAGTTCAACTGCACGTTCCAAAAGCGAGAGTAATGTGCCGTAAAGCTCGGTGAGAACGCGTTCTTCATTTGCCACTTCATAACGAGGATGTAATGCGGAAAGCTTAATGGAAACCGAGGGGGCAGGGCTTGTTTCCAAACCATATTGGTCACGACCAACCGCCTCAATCGCCATCAAATAGTCTTTGAAATACTTGTTAGCATCTGCTGTTGTCAGCGCTGCTTCACCGAGCATATCAAATGAATAGGTGTAACCCTTATCACGCATCGGGCGGCCATTCTTCTGTGCTTCAGCAATGGTACGCCCCAAAACAAATTGATGGCCCATTACTTTCATTGCTTGGTGCATCGCTTTGCGAATAACGGGTTCTGAAAGTTTGTTAACTAATCGATTCAATGCTTGTGCCGGACTGGTAGTTTCCGAGTCTGATAAACCAACAACTTTACCCGTTAACATTAAACCCCATGTTGAGGCATTAACAAAAACTGATTCAGAATTCTTAAGGTGAGATTTCCAGTCTGCCACGCTGAGACGATCTTTGATAAAGGCATCAGCCGTTTCAGTATCAGGGATACGCATCAATGCTTCAGCTAAGCACATCAGCAAAATGCCTTCTTGTGTATCTAAGCTGTACTCAAGTAACAGGGCATCAATCATTTGAACTGACTTTTTGTCAGCTCGTATCGCTTCAATTAATAACGTGGTTTTGCTCGACATTGCCGACTTTTCAGGCTCCGTCGGAGTTGCTAATGGAAGCAATTGTTTTAGCCATTGGGATTCGTCCACCATATAAAGTGGCGAGATCAGCGACCAAAGCTTATCAAGCGGCTGCTCGACAAACTCAGCTTTCAACACATCTGTTGCTGTAAACATGCGTTTTCCTCAATCTCACACCCGAAAAGGTCGGGTTTCCTGCAATGGCTAGCAGTGTATTTTGAGCCCGAGAAGAATACTTGTCAAAAACTCCGAGCTTTTTGCTAAAAACTCTGGATATTAACAAAATAAAAACACAATCACATCAAATAAAGCCACATGTTATGCCGTAAATTGCTACCTTGTTGCTAGAATTTAACTAAATTGAAGACAGAAAAAACAAGCTTAAAAAAGAAATAGGAAAAAATGTCCTCAACTGCGACACATTTTCTTGTATTGGGAAGGAGAAACACCTTGTAGGCGAGTAAATGAATGAGTAAAAGTACTTTGTCCAGAAAACCCTGTCAGTTCAGCAATTTGACCAAAACTTAAACGTCCTTGCTCAATCAATGTTTTCGCCATATCAATTCTCTTACCGAGTAGATATTGATGTGGTGTAATGCCCATCTGTTCTTTAAATAACATATGAAACTGACTTTCACCCAGAAATACACGGCCTGCTAATTGAGCGACCGAAATCTTATGGCTTAAATGCAATTCGATATAACGATCGATCACTTCAAGATCAAAGCGAGACTCTTTACGGTGAGTGTCAAATACGGAGATATGACGCTGTAGCAAAGCGATAACGGTATCATTACATGCGCGACTCAGCAGTAGGTCATCAGGATTTGACTGCATTTCCTTGACCAGTAGATGGATCAATTTTTGAATTTGACCATCGAGCTTAAAATAGGTATCCGCACTCGATATCTCATTGATTTTTTGTAGTAACAAAGGATCATCGTTGCTGGGCAAGGCCATGTTTAATACTAAAATATCAGACTGCCCCACCACGCCACCGAAAGCATGATCAGAGCCAGATGTCACCACACACCCCTGCCCAGGGCCAACTAAGTTACCCACGCCTTGAACTTCAAATTCAGCCTGACCTTTAAGTCCAATGACAATTTGCGTATAGCTATGCTCATGACAATCCATATACGAGGGTAACGTCACCAACTCCGCAGGTTTTGGCGACAAAACTTTGTCATTTAGCTGGTAGTTAACTCGCTTAATCGGCGCAATATCACTCATTTTTGAACATCACATTAGATTGGTTGCCAAATGTTATAACAAAACTATTAAGAGCCAAAATAAAGCCGTTCTTTTTAACCATATAATCATCAAAGCACATATAAAAATAATGTCCATGGGTGAAATTAGTTTCGATTCTCAAATCGGAACAATGATCAAGTGCACATAAATTACGGTCAATGCGTGTTCAATCCCAAAACCCCTAAGTAGATCGAAAATAGAGGCTTGCATATTTCGTCATTAGGCTCAAAATGAGGATGCGCACTTATAAAATTTAAAAAATCAGTCACCTATTGGCAGATTTCAATAAATTTAGGTGTTATTCGGAATAGAATTTGCATTACGAAAACAGCTTATCTACTACAGCTGTCAAAAGTTTGTCTTTCCCACTTTTGTGGTTAAACGTTAATTTGTTGCAGGGACCTATGATCACACGTCACATCCCAGCGCTATTGCTTGCGCTAAGCCCTATTTGGGTATCTGCATCGGTGTACGCGGAAGAAGTTACTCAGGTTGATCCTGTCACCGCTATCGATGAAAAAATGACTATTAAACAGAGTGAAATCGACGCGATTTCTTCAGAATATGAAGCAGAGGGAGCCAAGCTTCAACAACTCAAAAATGAACAAGCTCGCCTTCAGCGTGAAGGGGAAGAGCTTAATGCTAAGCGAAATCGCGCTAAGTCTGCATTGGACAAACAGTATGTCCGTCTTTTAGATGATCCAGATACAGATTTAGTCTCATTTCAAAAGAGGTACCAAGAAACTTGGTCTGCAGTAAAACAGAACCAAGCAGAGAAGCTCGAGAACAATCAAACCATGACCGAAAATGAAATGCGTTTGTCTCAAATTAAACAAAAGCAAGCTCGATTGAGTAATGAATACTCAAACCTTGCAGAATCACGCATTGAAGCAAGAGTAAAACGCTTAGAAGCAGAACTGCGTGAAAGTAGTGTTCTCGAAACAAGCTATAAAACGGCTTGTTCTACTACGATGACGCTAGGTGAATGTTCTAATCAAGGACAACATCTAACAAAACAAAAAGCAGTGAAGTCATTCCGTGCTAAATTGCTTGATAACTTGACTGAATCGGTTATTGCCAAGCAAAACCTCAAAGGTGTTGAGCTCAATATCTTTGTGCAAGAAAGTCAGATCATCCGCAGTGGTTTCGAAGGTAACAATGAATATTTCACACAAATGCAAGCCCAGCTTCAGGCAAAACCAGAAGCCGTTGCTGCTTGTAAGTTGTTGAATGTTTCTTCTAGATATTGCTTAAAAGGCGGAACATCGGAAGGCACAAAAAAGAATGACAACCAGTGGGCAAATGTTACTGTCCGTTCAGATCAGTACAATGATGCAGTGACGATCAATGGCATTAACTATGGTAGTACACCGGTTGAAATCGTCCTACCAAGTGGCCGCCACCAAGTAACGGTATCGAAAGATGGTTACGAAACCTACAATCGTGTGCTCACTATTAACGGCAACGATACGGTTTGGGTCAAACTTAGACAAACAAAGATAGCTAAATAGCCCGCAGATAACGCAGTTTTTATGTCGTAATTCACAAAGATGCGGTTAAAACGCCATTTTGTCACTAAGTTATTGAAAGATGACTTCAGACAAAATGGCGTTTTCGTTTAGAATAGTCACAATGAACTAATAACCTAACTGAAGTAGATAACAATGCGACAAGGTTTACCCGCTCTCTTATTAGCACTTTCGCCTTGCTTAGTGGCAACGTCAACGATGGCAGAAGGAACGCCTTCCTCTGTTATTGCCATTGATGGCGCGTTGTTTACTAAACAGTCCGAGTTACAAGCAGCCCAAACGGCAGCCAATGATCAACAGGTGATGGTCAATAATCACCAAAGCGAACTGGATAGGCTTAATCAACAGACCCAAAGCTTAGATGCCGCGCTCACTAAAGCGAAAGCCGATTTAGAACGCGGCTACATGAAAATGATCGATGACCCTGATCTGGACATCATGCCATCTCAAAATGCCTATCAGTCGGCTTGGGCCAATATAAAGCAAAACCAGAAAGCACGTTTAGAAGCAGAACAAAAACTCCAAGAGTCCGAAGCCCTACTGGCTGAAAAAAAAGCGGCTCAACATACCGTCGAAAAAGGCATCGCTGAATTAGAGCAACATAAGTTGCGTGCACGCGTTGAACGTTTAAGAGGTGAGCTCAGACAAAACGGTGAGCAAACGGTCAGCTTTACTAATGCATGTAGTGCAGACATGACACTCGCTCAATGCGCAAAACAAACTAACGATTTAGCCTTACAAAAAGCCGTCAACCAATACCAAAGTCACTTAATCGATCAAACTACTGAATCTAACCTAGTGAAACAGCACTTAGCGAATGTGTCACTCAACATTCATGTGCTACGTCATAAAGCAGTAGAATCAGGATTTTACAGTGGCAACAAGTTCAAAACCGTACTGGATGTACAACTAGACGCAAGACCTAGTGAAAATACGCCCTGCAAACTACTGAATGTCGATTCACAATACTGTTTCGCCCCAGGAGAATACTCGCCAAACGGTGAAAATCAGAAAGAGGTAGCCTGGGTCACACTCTCTATTCGTTCTAACCAATACAATGACAAAGTCACCATCGATAGCGTTCACTACGGCAGTACCCCAGTTGAGGTGATGCTTCCTGTTGGGCCCCATGTCGTAACAATAGAAAAAGAAGGTTATCACTCTTTTCATCAAGAGCTCAAAATTACATCCGACAATACGTTGCGAGCCATTTTGCGTGAAAAAGACAATATATTAAAAGCTGGACATAAGTTTGCCGACACATTAAAAGGGGATATGAAAGCCCCAGAGCTTGTCACATTAATTTCCGGTGAATACTTAATTGGTGAACATGCATCAAAACAGATTCGCCTTGATCATGCTTTCGCAATTGGAACCACACCAATTACGGTTGGTCAATTTGAAACCTTTATTAATCAAACGACTTATCAAACGGATGCTGAGCTACAAAAACTTTGTACCACAGTCTCTGAGTCTGAGATCACTCCGATTACCGGAAGCTACTGGCGCGATCCCGGCTTTAAACAATTAAGCCAATCTCCTGTCGTGTGCATCAGCCAAAATGACGCTAAAGCTTATACTCGTTGGCTGAGTAAACAGACTGGCTATACCTACCGCCTTCCAACCGAAGACGAATGGGAAATAGCGGCGAGAGCTGGGGCACAAACCGATTACTGGTGGGGCAATGACTTTGGTACAGGAAAAGCCAACACAGGCTGGAGTGGTACTCCTTGGTCAAATAAAAGCACCTCACCCGTTAAGTCATTTGCACCTAATAACTTGGGTATCTATGACGCTGTAGGTAATGTTTGGGAATGGACCAATGACCCTATAGGTAAAGCAAAAGGGGGGGCATGGGGCTTTTCTCCATCGACAGCAGCCGCTCATGGCAAACTCTTTATCGCTCCAGCTACATCTGCTAACTATGTTGGTTTTAGAGTAGTTAGAGAACTTTAAGCATAATCAAAGCAGAAAAAGGGGGGGAATTCCCCCCTTTTTTGTGCAGTATAGATCGAATATAGTAGCGGTAATTATTAAACAAGTTTAATAATTTATATCCATGTGGTATATCCGTGAATTCAGCGAGACCCTAGCAGAATTCACAGAACCTCTTCTACACGTCGACAAGATTTATTTCTTGTTTTATGCCAGCCCCTCTTCAGGCTGGCTTTTTTTATTCATGATTTTGCATGATTACAACTGTGAATGCTCTTGGTATCATATCGGTCTGATATCTAGGGGATCTATCGTGAGTAACTTTCTCAGTGACGAACAAATTTCGTTATTTAAGCAACTACCTGGCTACTGGGGGTGCAAAGACCTTAACTCAGTATTTGTTTACGCGAATGATGCTTACGGTAGGTTAATCGGTGTTGAGGATGCAAAACAGTGTATCGGTCTTACTGATTTCGAAATGCCTAGCCCAACCACAACGTGTGCCGATGAATTTCAGCAACAAGATCACTATGTCATCACCACTCAAAAACAGTTAAAAGTACTCGATATCCACCCTTATCCCGATGGCTCTTGGCGAGCACATATCTTTACCAAAACGCCGTGGTTCAATGTTCAAGGAGAAGTTCAAGGCACGATTTTCTTTGGTCAAGAGTTAACCGATACCGCTATCTTGGAGGTAGGACATTGGATATGCAGAACAACGGGACTAACGACAGCTCAACATGCCAACAGCCTTCACGAGACGTTGAAAAACACATTAACAACCAGAGAATCCGAAGTGTTATTTTTGCTTCTCTATGGTAAAAAGCCCAAACACATTGCTCAGGTAATGAACATATCAACTAAAACCGTCGAGGGTTACGAAGCAAAGCTAAGAACTAAGTTTGGCGCACACAGCAAAGAGCAGTTAATCGATATGGCACTCGACCAAGGTTATGGTTCTCATATCCCTAAGACGCTACTCAAAACACAGTTATCAATCGTCTTAAATAACGAATGCCCCGCATAAATCGAGGCATTCTGATTAAGTCATAGTCACTATGGAGCTAGGCGTTCAATATCCCATGCTTGATCATGATGAGTAAATATAAATCGGTCATGCAAACGGTGCTCACCCCCTTGCCAAAACTCTATCGACTCAGGCTTGATGCGATATCCCCCCCAAAAACTGGGAACTGGAATATCACCTTTCTCAAACTTCTTCTTCAATTCTAAATACTTACCTTCTAAGATGCCTCGAGCAGAGATGCGGCTACTTTGACGACTCGCAATGGCGGCTATTTGGCTCTCTTTAGGACGAGATGTGAAATATTTCATATTTTCAAAAGCTGACAGCTTTTCAACGATACCAGTAATGTGCACTTGCCTCTCAATAGGATGCCAAGGGAAATGCAGACTAATTTTGTTATTGTGCTCAATATGCTGCGCTTTGCGGCTGCCTAAATTGGTATAAAAGACAAATCCTTCTTTTTCGACATTTTTCAACAAGACGATTCGCTGAAAAGGTTGGCCATGCTCGTCAACGGTTGCCACTGTCATGGCGGTAGGATCGGTAAGACCGGCATCAATAGCTTGTTGAAGCCAAAGATTAAATTGATCGATCGGATTGGCCAGTAAATCTTTGCGTCTCAACCCACCTTGAATATATTCACGGCGAATGTCTGAAAGTTCCATTGCGACTCCTGTGAGTTTTTTGGTGATTGTGCGCTTATCAGTGAGAGAACTCAAGCGTGTGGCAACACCACAAAATCAATAATTAACTGCTAAACTGTAATAGAAACTGAAATTGAAAGCATTTATTGATTAAAATACTGAATACAAGCCTAATGATGAGTAGCAAAACCTTAACATTTTGCTAGACAAGTAATAAAATCAAGCAAATACACAATATAACTAGGCACAAGGATAACCCATGAGCAATAAGAGTTATAACAAACTCTCCACCACTGAATTAGAGTATGTGGATGATAAAACTGCCGCTCTACTGCTCAACACACCAAATAGTGCGCGTATTATGCTTTGGGTTATGGTCTGCTTCTTTATTTTGGCGATATTTTGGGCTTCATGGGCAGAAATAGATAAAGTCACCGTCGGACAAGGCAAGGTGGTTCCCTCTTCGCAAATTCAAGTGGTGCAGAACTTGGAAGGCGGCTTGGTAAAAAAAATAATGGTTCGTGAAGGTGAAAAGGTCCAAAAAGGGCAACAACTACTGCTTATTGACGATACTCGTTTTCGTTCTGATTACCGAGAACGCGAACAACAAGTCTCCAACTTAACGGCTAGCGTTTTACAGCTCTCGGCTTCAATTACTAGTGTAGTGATTGACGAAAATTTCGATGAAAATCAATGGCAAAAAAGCGTAAGAATTGATTTTAACAAACTGGCTTTTCCTCCCATATTAAAAGATACTCAGCCTCTGTTAGTTGAAAGACAGAAAGCCGAATATCGTCAAGATTTGAATAATCTTCGCAACCAACTCTCCTTACTTGATCAACAAGTTAAACAGAAACAGCAAGATCTCGTTGAAATAGAAGCTAGGGTAAAGAACCTCCGCCAAAGTTATAACTTCGCTCAAAAAGAGTTGGAAATCACCCAGCCTTTAGCTGATGAAGGCGTTGTGCCTCGAATTGAATTACTCAAATTACAGCGCCAAGTTAATGATACGCGTCGTGAGATGACATCCAGTGAACTGAAAATTCCGGTACTGAAATCAACCATTCGGGAAGCGATGCTTAACCGCATTAGTGCCGCGCAAACATTCCGCTCTGAGCAGCAAGAAAAGCTGAATGATGCTCAAGACAAGCTCTCCTCTATTACAGAGTCGGCGGTAGGTCTTGAAGATAAAGTAAATCGTACCGTGGTTGTCTCTCCTGTGACTGGCACAATCAAAACACTTTATGTCAACACCGTTGGCGGTGTTATCCAACCAGGGATGGATATTGTCGAAGTAGTGCCCACCGAAGATACGCTAGTAGTCGAAGCGCAAATAGCCCCTCAAGACATTGCTTTTCTGCATCCAGAACTACCTGCTGTTGTTAAATTTAGCGCCTATGATTTTACTAAATATGGTGGCTTAGAAGGACGACTTGAACACATCAGCGCTGATACTACGCAAGATGAAGAAGGTAAAAGTTATTATCTGGTTCGTATCAGAACCAACGAAACCAGTTTAGGTCATGATGCAAATTTACCGATTATTCCAGGAATGACGGCATCAGTAGATATCATTACTGGTAAACGCACAATAATGGATTACTTACTAAAACCAATATTAGGTGCGCAAAAAAATGCACTTAGGGAATAGCCTTCACCCAATGAACGTTAAACAAAACGTTGGTCATAACTACCAATGAAGTTTTGGCCTGCGTTGTTTTTATTGATATTGACGACATCCGCACCACAAGCGCTCAACACCAAAGAGCAACAGTGGGTGGATGCAGTGACTCGCACTTATGGAACTCGAGCAGGCAAGCGAGTTGAAACGTGGCGCAAAGAAATCGCCAAGTACCAAAATGCGTCGGAACAGCAACAACTCACAAAAATAAATAGTTTTTTCAATCAATTATATTTCGTTAACGATATTGATTTGTGGGGGAAAAATGACTATTGGGCAACACCTCTTGAATTTCTCGGCAGCAATGCCGGAGACTGTGAAGATTTCACTATTGCCAAGTACTTCTCACTGCTTGAATCAGGTATCGATGATAAGAAGCTACGTCTTGTATACGTTAAAGCAATAGAGTTAAACCAGTTTCACATGGTACTTGCCTATTATTCAACACCGAATGCCGAGCCTTTAATTTTAGACAATATAAATCCTGAAATTAAACCAGCATCGGTACGTCGCGATTTACTGCCGATATACAGTTTTAACGGTAAGAATTTGTGGCTAATGAAATCGAAAAATGACCAGCTCGCTGGAGATTCTTCACGGTTGAGTCTTTGGAATGACTTACGAGCTCGTGAGCGTTCGCTAAAATTAAATAAACCAATAATAAGTTACGATGAGTAGGTAATATGACGCTATATAAACAACTTGTAGCGGGAATGATTGCAGTCTTTATAATGCTGATGGCTTCAGTATTTATCATTGAGTTCAATACCACCCGCAACAGCTTAGAGCAGCAGCAACGCTCTGAAGTCAGCAACACCATCAACACCGTAGGGCTAGCGCTGGCACCGTATCTAGAGAAAAAAGATAAAATTGCCGTTGAATCAGTCATCAACGCGTTATTTGATGGCAGTTCATACTCTGTCGTGCGGCTGATTTTTTTGGACGATGAAGAGGAGATTTTACGCTCCTATCCAATAAAACCAAGTGATGTACCGCAATGGTTTACCGATCTACACCTGTTTGCTCCTATTCATGACCAGCGCGTAGTGACGAGTGGCTGGATGCAGCTCGCTGAAGTGGAAATCGTCAGCCACCCTGGCGAAGCTTATGCCCAACTTTGGCAAGCTTTACTTCGCTTGCTCACAGCTTTTAGCGCCATTTTTATTATTGGTTTAGCTGCGATTGCTTTCATCCTAAAACGCGCTTTGCGTCCGCTACAAATGATCGTCGAAAAAATGGAGCAAGTGGCGCGTAACCAATTTGGTGAACAGCTTCCTCGCCCCGCAACTAAAGATCTCATCTATGTCGTTGATGGCATCAATAGTATGTCGGCGCAAGTTGAAAAATCATTCAAAGCACAAGCGCAAGAAGCGCAGCAATTGCGTGAACGGGCTTATATAGATCCTGTTTCTCACTTAGGTAACCGCGCCTACTACATGAGCCAACTGAATAGCTGGCTAACAGAAAGTGCACTTGGTGGGATTGCAATTCTTCAAGCTGAATTCGTTAAAGAGTTGTATGAAGACAAAGGATATGAAGCCGGAGATGGCATGGTTCGACACTTAGCAGACCACCTCAAAGTCTCAATTACATCTCCAGAAGTCACTCTAGCGCGAATTTCAACAGAAGAGTTTGGTTTCATTTTGCCCAACATGGATGAAAGTGAACTAAAACTTATTGCCGACAGCATTATGAATTTTGTGCAAGACATCAGCGCTGACCCAACGGGTATGGCATCAGCTAAAGTTTCTTTAGGGGTCGTTTATAATAAAGAGCCTAAATCTTCGACACAGGTGCTGTCACTGCTCGATAATGCACTGGCACTCGCCACAGCCAACCCAGACCTCCCTTATGGCTTTGTGAGTAGTGAAACCGATCAAGTGGTGATGGGTAAACAACAGTGGAAAACTCTAGTTGAAGAAGCTATTCATAACGACTGGTTTAGTTTCCGCCTGCAAGCTGCGAGTAACAGTTGGGGACAAACTTTCCATCGAGAAGTGTTTTCCGCAATTGAACATGATGGCCAACGTTACAGTGCTAATCAGTACCTGTTCGCACTCGATCAGCTCAATGCTAGTCATATATTTGACGAGTATGTTATACAGTCGATGATAAAAAAATTAGAGAATTCAGAAGTTAATGAACCTTTAGCCATTAATATTGCTCAAAGCAGTATTTCTCAGCCAAGCTTTATTCGTTGGATAACCCAAACTCTTACCAAACACCGATCCATTTGTGCAAATTTGCATTTTGAAATACCCGAAGCGTGCTTTATCAATGCCCCTCATCACACGGCATTATTTTGTAATGCAATACGTACCGCTGGCGCTGATTTTGGAGTTGATAACTATGGGCGAAACTTCCAGTCTTTAGATTACATTAATGAATTCCGGCCAAAATATGTGAAGCTAGATTACCTATTTACGCATCATTTAGATGATGAAAAACAGAAATTCACTTTAACATCAATTTCTCGTACTGCGCATAATTTAGGTATCACCACTATTGCATCAAGGGTTGAGACTCAAACACAGCTTGATTTTCTTTCCGAGCATTTTATTGAAGTCTTCCAAGGCTTTATTGTTGATAAATAAGAAGAAGGTCAGATGTAATGCAAGACACGCTACTTAATTCGCTTATCTATGTGAGCCGTTATTACGGATTGGCGAATTCCCCAGAAGCGCTTATCAACGGTCTACCATTATCCGATGGTAAACTGACACCTTTTCTATTCCCTCGCGCTGCTGAACGGGCAGGCTTGGTTGCGAAAGAAAATCGCTCAACACTACAGCAAATACCCAAATTGGTCTTTCCCGTTGTACTGCTACTGAAAGGTGGCGAGGCATGCGTGCTTAATAGCATTAATGAGGAAAGTCAGGAAGCTGAAATTGTTACCGCAGAATCAGGGTTAATTCCTGTTGCCTTGCCATTAGAGGAACTTACCGAGCGATATATTGGTCGCTACTTTATGGTCAAAAAGCAGTTTCGCTATGATGAACGCTCGCCTGAAGTCTTAAAAACTCGGGATGGCCATTGGTTTTGGGGTACATTATGGCAGTCAAAACACATCTACCGTGACGTACTGATAGCCTCTATATTGATTAACCTATTTGCCATTGCCGCGCCCATGTTTACCCGCTTGGTTTACGATAAAGTTGTGCCAAACCTCGCCTTTGAAACATTGTGGGTACTCGCAAGTGGTATTTTCGTTATCTTCTTATTTGATTTATTGCTCAAACTACTTCGTAGCTACTTTATTGATGTTGCCGGAAAAAAATCAGATATTCTAATATCCTCAAAACTGTTTAGCAAAGTGATGGGAATCCGCATGGAATCACGTCCTCCATCGGTAGGTGCATTTGCACGCCACCTACAGGAATTTGAGTCGATTCGTGAGTTTTTTACCTCTGCAACAATTTCATCATTGATTGACCTTCCATTCGCGCTGTTATTTCTTCTCTTGATTTGGTTTATGGCAGGCAATTTAGTGCTTGTGCCTATTGCGGGCGTGCTTATCATTGCTATCTATTCTCTTCTCATTCAAGCGCCGTTACGACGAGCAATTGAAGAAGGTTCCCGCCTGGCCTCACAAAAATACGCAAACTTAATAGAGAGCTTGGCAGGGTTAGAAACCGTAAAATTATTTGGAGCTCAAAGTCAGTTCCAATACCGCTGGGAAGAAGCGGTCGCACATATGGCCAATTGGAATATAAAAAGCCGCCGTATTACCGATGGCATCCAAAATACCGCAGGCTTTGTTCAACAAGCGGCAAATGTGGGGATGATCATTTTGGGCGTGTATTCAATTTCTTCCGGTGATCTCACTATGGGTGGCCTTATTGCCGCTACCATGTTGAGTGGACGTGCCATTGGGCCTATGGTCCAACTTTCACTGCTTTCTACCCGTTATAATCAAGCAAAATCCTCCCTAAAAATCATTGAACAAGTAATGCAAATGCCTGATGAACAAGAAAAAGGTAAGCGTTATATTCACCGTCCAATAGTGCAAGGGAAGATTGAACTTGATAACGTCACCTTCCATTACCCTGATTCGCCAGTCGCTTCTATTCGCAATTTTAGTATCACGATCACTCCTGGAGAGAAGGTTGCTATCATTGGCCGTATCGGCTCGGGGAAAACGACGTTAGAACGCCTGATCATGGGGCTGTACCAACCAACTGAAGGCCATGTACGCATTGATGATACCGATATTGCGCAACTTCATCACATTGATGTACGCCGTAATATTGGCTGTGTGCCACAAGATAGCAACCTATTCTATGGCTCTATTCGAGACAACATTACCTTGGGCCGACCTTTAGTCGATGACAGAGATGTTATGGATGCAGCGAACCGAGCTGGAGTGACAGTATTTACTCAGCAAGATCCTGCAGGATTAGAGCGCCAAGTCGGTGAAGGCGGTTTACTACTCTCAGGTGGTCAACGACAAGCGATTGCTATCGCTCGCGCTCTTTTAGGCAGACCACCCGTGCTTTTACTGGATGAACCCACCAGCGCAATGGATAACCGTTCTGAAATGCACATAAAGCATCAGTTATCCCAACTAACACCAAGTGAAACCTTGATATTGATTACACATAAAACATCAATGTTGGATATCGTTGATCGCGTGATTGTGATGGAAAAAGGTTGCGTCATCGCCGATGGTCCAAAATCTATGGTGTTGAATGACCTTAAGCAAGGTAAGGTTCGCGCAGTACAGTAATACCGATTACTTATTGTAATTAGTACAAAAACGGGGAGCACTACACTCTAATGCCGATCAGTTAAGACTTTAATCGGCAGATCAGTTGAATGATCCTACCTTTATGTAAAAATCCGATAGACATTGTTTATCGGATTTTTTTATGCACGTTTCTCAAGCCCTCGATATCATCA